>DATIGS010000151.1:0-35859 GCA_035481425.1 Cellvibrio sp.
CAATTGAGCGCTTTCTTTAACGGATAATCCTTATTTTTTGCGATAGCGAATTTTTAATAATGCCAATTCCATTTAATTGTTATTATTCGCTTCCGCATTGAAACAAGATCAAGACAGAACCCAAACAACCGTGAATTAGGAGAAACATCATGGCTTTTGAATTACCTGCATTGCCTTACGCAAAAGACGCATTGGCTCCCCACATTTCTGCTGAGACCCTGGAATTCCACCACGGCAAGCACCACAAAACCTATGTTGATAAATTGAACGGTTTGATCCCTGGTACCGAGTTCGAAAGCAAAAGCCTGGAAGACATCATCAAGACTTCTTCTGGCGGTGTGTTTAACAACGCGGCACAAATCTGGAACCACACTTTCTACTGGCACTGCCTGAGCCCTAATGGCGGCGGTGCAGCAACTGGTGCTGTTGCAGAAGCGATCAACAAAGCATTCGGTTCTTTCGATAAGTTCAAAGAAGATTTCACCAACTCAGCTATCAACAACTTTGGTTCAAGCTGGACCTGGTTGGTAAAAAAAGCGGATGGTTCTGTAGCAATCGTTAATACCAGCAATGCTGCAACTCCGTTGACCGACGCATCTGTTACCCCAATCCTGACTGTGGATCTGTGGGAACACGCTTACTACATCGATTATCGTAATGCTCGCCCAACCTACATGAACGCTTTCTGGGCGTTGGTGAATTGGGAATTCGTAAACGCCAACTACAGTAAGTAATTGGTTTTGCGGTAGAAAAAAACGGGCCTCGCGCCCGTTTTTTTATTGTGTGAAATAAAATGCGTGGCCTATGTTTGTATGGGCTGCTGCTATAAAATGCACGCACGTTTGTTATTCATCTCGATCATTGTCTCATCGCTAAGGTATATGTTGTTATGGAACGTAGAGAGCCCACACTATCCACTGGCGGAACGCCTGAACCGACAGAATCTGTTTCTCGTCGCCAACAGCCGCAAGCACACGACCATGACGATGACTTACCGCCTGCGCGTCCTGCACGCAGACCGACACCGCATTCGACTCCTGCCTATGTTCCTGCTACTGCACCTTCCAGCAGTTTGCCGGCTATTGCGTTGGTGATTGCCCTGGTTTCTGCTGGTGGGGCAGGGTTCCTGGGGTGGCAATTATTCCAGGCACAGGCGATGTTGAAGCAAGCGGATACCCGTATCCAAGGGTTGGAACAGCAGCTGAGCATGACTTCTGAAGAGTCGAGTGCATCAGTGGTGACCTTGCAATCCAATCTGAAAAAAGTGGATGCAGAAGTGCGCCGTATTACGGCGCTGATTGAAACCAACCGCAAAGCCATTGCTGCAAATGCTGAAAAAACCACTGCCGTTGCCCGTGATGCAGCCAATGCCCAAAAAGCGGGTACGGATGCCAAAGCTGGGGTGAATTCGCTCAATCAGGAAGTCGCGGCTAATAAGGCTGTTGCCGATGCAGCGGCAGCAAAAATCGACGGTATGAGCACCAGCGTTAGCCAGCAAAACCAAAGCGTGCAAAATATGAAAGAGCAGCTGGATAAAATGGAACTGGAATTGACTGCATTGGATAGCTTGTCTGCCCGTATTCGCACCACTGAAGATGCTATTTCGGCTATCGATGATTTCCGCCGCAGTACCAACCGCGAAATCCTGCAAATCAAGCAGCAGATGGGTACCGCACCTAAATAATGGCGACTGCTTAAAAATTCACAGTTGCCCAGCGAAAAGGGGATCGATTATCAATCGATCCCCTTTTTTATTTTGGGCTTCATAACTTTTGTTTGCCATGAGGCAAATAAGGTGTGGGGCTTTTGTGTCTGAACTATCAGGGCTGATGGTGTAGAATTAGCGCCACTTTTTACCCGTTCGCTTTATGACCTAAACATCCAGACCAACCTTCGAGACCAACCTTCGAGAAGTACATTATGCCAACCGTGATTCGCCAACAAGACTTGATCGACAGCGTCGCCGATGCGCTGCAATTTATCTCCTATTACCATCCCGTAGACTTTATCCAGGCTATCCATAAGGCTTATGAGCGCGAGCAAAATAAGGCGGCCAAAGATGCGATGGCGCAAATCCTGATTAACTCGCGCATGTGTGCGATGGGGCATCGCCCGATTTGCCAGGACACGGGAATCGTGACTGTATTCGTGACTGTGGGTATGGATGTGCAATGGGACGCGCAAATGAGCCTTACCGATATGGTCAATGAAGGTGTGCGCCGTGCGTATATGAACCCGGATAACGTATTGCGCGCTTCCATCCTCTCTGACCCGGATGGTGCACGTAAAAATACCGGCGACAACACGCCTGCCGTTATTCACTACAACATAGTTCCTGGCAACACTGTTGATGTACATGTCGCCGCTAAAGGCGGTGGTTCCGAAGCGAAAACCAAATTTGCAATGCTCAACCCCTCCGATTCGGTGGTGGATTGGGTGCTTAAAGTAGTGCCCGAGATGGGGGCTGGTTGGTGCCCGCCGGGAATGCTCGGTATTGGTATCGGCGGTACAGCTGAAAAGGCGATGTTGCTGGCGAAAGAGGCACTGCTTGATCCAGTGGATATTCAAGAGCTGCAAGCGCGCGGAGCCAACGACCGCTACGAAGAATTGCGCATCGAGCTGTACGACAAAGTAAACCGTTTGGGGATTGGCGCCCAAGGCTTGGGTGGTTTGACCACTGTGGTCGATATCAAAATCAAAGACTATCCGACCCACGCTGCCAATAAAGCGATTGCGATCATCCCTAACTGCGCTGCAACGCGTCACGCCCATTTTGTTCTCGATGGCTCTGGTCCGGCGTTTCAAACGCCTCCGGCACTGGAGGATTACCCGGAGATCAGTTGGGATGTGGGCGACAGCGTGCGTCGCGTGAATCTGGATACGGTCAAACCGGAAGACGTGTTGGAGTGGAAAACAGGCGAGACTATTTTGTTGTCCGGCAAGATGCTGACGGGACGCGACGCCGCGCATAAAAAGATGACTGACCTGCTCGCTAAAGGCGAACCTCTGCCGGTGGACATGAAAGGCCGCTTCATTTATTACGTTGGCCCGGTTGATCCGATTCGCGACGAAGTGGTTGGCCCTGCTGGCCCAACCACGGCAACCCGTATGGATAAATTTACCCGTACCATGCTGGAGCAAACAGGCTTGCTTGGGATGATTGGTAAATCCGAACGCGGCCCGACGGCAATCGATGCAATTCGCGATAACAAATCTGTCTACTTGATGGCAGTGGGCGGCGCGGCTTATTTAGTGGCGCAAGCGATTAAATCAGCCAAAGTGCTCGGCTTCCCTGAATTAGGTATGGAAGCGATTTATGAATTTGATGTTAAAGATATGCCGGTTACTGTGGCGGTGGATTCGCGCGGTGAATCGGTGCACACCACAGGCCCGAAAATCTGGAAGGCAAAAATCGAAGAAGGCGTAGTAGAGGTGCAATAATTTTTGGCGCTTAATATTGCGCAGCAGGCATTGCACAATGAAAACCGGTAGCTAATCACTACCGGTTTTTTTATTTCGAAATAAAAAATTCCAAATATAAAAATAAATTATTAGTAGGATTCGAATGAAATTTCCTATGGAAGTTTGCGATTTCTCAGGAAGCAAAAATAAAAAGATCATTAAACTATTTGCAGATAAAGCAAGCTGAAATAAACCTGCTACTTTTAAATCATCCTATTAAAAAACCGGATTAGCATTTTGTTGCCCCTATTTTTAGGAGCGGCACAGCTCCTTGGGGGTTAATGGAATTGGATGCATTTATGAGGATGAAAGAGATGCAGGATAAACAGTCGCAGGTGAAGCAGGTATGGCTTCTCGCCTTTGCGCTGATTACTGGCTCGCTATTAGGCGTGTATCTCCACGCTCTTGTTGGCGTCGTTTTTGTGTCGATTTTGCTTGGGTACGTTTTATTTTTTTCCTCTTTCGCCGGGCGCGGCTCTGCCGGCTCTCAAGCAGAAGAATCCAATTCTGGATTTATCCCTGTCTCGTCAGAATTTAATTCCTTAAATGAAACCAGTGCAATCGTGAATGAAGTTGTGCATGAAAGCATGGAAAATCTGGCTGCCCAAATTGGTATTCAAGCTGATGCGGTAAATACCCTCACGCAGGCATTTGAACAAATTAAAACCTTGTTAGAGCAGCAGCAGCGTGGAATGCAGCGGTTGCTTTATGACGCTGAAGCCGATGAAAGCAACGATAGTATTTCCGAGCGAATGAGTATGTTTGCTGAAAATACTTATAAGTTGCTCAATCAATTTGTCGATACCACCGTCAACATGAGTGCATCGTCAGTGGAGTTGGCTGAAAAAGTTGGTGCTATTGCCAATCAAATGCCCGATGTGCAGAAAGCATTAAAAGACATCGACCAAATTGCTGCGCAAACCAATTTGCTTGCACTGAATGCCGCTATAGAGGCAGCACGCGCTGGAGATGCGGGGCGCGGATTTGCGGTGGTGGCCGACGAAGTGCGCGCGCTATCAAATCGTTCAGCGGGATTCAGTTTGGAAATTCAGAAACGGCTGAACGATATAGCATCTGCTATTAAAGATTTGACTCATGTCGTTGGTGAAGTTGCCTCGCAGGACATGACCTATGTACTGAAGGCGAAAGCAGAGATGCAGGGTGTTAGTGATAATCTCATTAAAAAAGCAGATAAAGACCAGCGCATTAATCAGGATATGGAAGAGCTGGTGGGGCAGCTGGTAAGCGCATTGCACGATGCCACGCGCGCGCTGCAATTTGAGGATATGTCCACCCAAAATATGCGTCACACCATCCAACGCTTGGAGGAGCTGGTGCCTATTGCTTCTTCATTGCAAGATGCGGGCAATGGCTTCGCCAGGCTCAATGAACAATTGTCAAAATACCGTGAGTCACCATTCCGGCAAAAACACAATCCTGTGTCGGCGAGTTCAGTTGCCAGCGGTTCAGTCGATTTATTTTAAAACAACAATTGGGGTGGCCAATGTCCAGTCTTGCTGTAATCAAATTGCCCAAACGATTCGACTATTCATCCAGCACTGATTTTAACAACGAAATAGCAGCAGCGTTGGAACAGGCCGGCACCATCACCCTGGATTGTTCGGATATGGAATACATCGATAGTGCGGGCATAGGCTTGTTAGTGATGTCGCACAAAAAGGCACAGTCGCGGCAATCCAAAATCGTGATAGCCAACCTGAAAACCGTTCCAAAAGAAATTTTGCATTTGGCAAATTTGCAAAAAATTATCGAAATTAAATAAAAATTTATGTCTATGAATCAGCTTTCAAGTAGTCCAGAGCGCACTATCCTGATCGTTGAAGATGATGAATTATTGAATAAAAATTTGTGCCAGTTTTTGGATAAAAAAGGATTTATAACCCAGTCTGCTTATAGTTACGCACAGGCTGTAAGCGAGTTGAAGTCCGCGGTCGCATTTGACCTGATAATTCTGGATTATCAGTTAGGGGATGGAACGGGAATGGAATTCCTGGTGGATTTATACGGTCGGGACCAGGCGTTCTCACCGCCGGTGATTATGATCAGTGTAAGCCACGATCCTGTTTTGTTGGAAAGTTGTTTTGCCAGTGGTATCGCCGATTTTTTAATAAAACCACTTAATTTTTCATTGCTTGCGTTAAAAGTTGGTGCGTTGATACAAACGGTGGCCATGCAAAACCTGATTGAAATGCAGAATACCGAGTTGGAGCGGTTCAAGGCAGAAGCGGAACATGAGCAACGCATAGCAAAATTTACTTACGAATATTTATTGCGGCAAAACAATCAGGTAATTGATGGCGTCACTATATGGCTGAAGTCATCGGCGGCATTTAGTGGCGATATAGCCTTGGCCAAGGTATCACCCAGTGGGGATTTTTACTTTTTGCTTGCGGATGCTACGGGTCACGGATTGTCTGCAGCCATTACATTGATGCCGATGGTTTCCATTTTCAATAGCATGGTGGATAAAGAGTTTCGAATCCAATCAATTGCCACGGAAATTAATAAAAAGCTAATTCACAACACGCCTGAAAATCGTTTTGTAGCGGCGGTGATGATTCATTTGCGTGTGAAGCAAGCGGAACTTGATGTGTGGAATGGCGGTATGCCAATGGTGTATTGGATGTGTGATGGAAAAATAGAGTGTCAATTTCAATCGCAGCACATGGCATTGGGTATTTTGGACGAAGACATGTTTGATGACAAAGTGGCCAGCTGCACTTTGCAAAGCGCCGGCGCTTTAATTGCCTATAGCGACGGCTTAATTGAAGAGGTTGATAGCGAAGGCAAATCTTTTTCCATGCGACGTGTGGCAGACAGCATTTGCGCAAATCCCGATGCACCATTGCAAGCATTAGTGAACGGGTTGGAGCAACACACCGGGCGAAAAAGTTATCGGGACGATATTTCAATTTGCATACTAGAGGTGCCGCGAATTTTGGCAGCCTGCAAAAAAATATCGGTGAGGTAATTAGGTCGTAGCAAAAACCATCTATATCCAGAGAACATTTTCATTGTTTTGACAAGGGCCAATGGTTATGAGCAAACAAGTATTGATTGTGGATGATTCTGTGTCTGTCCGCCAAATGGTGGAGGCCACACTCAAATCAGCAGGCTATATGGTTACGACGGCAAAAGATGGGCTGGAGGCATTTAATTTATGCAAAACCAAAAGCTATGATTTTATTTTGACTGACCAAAATATGCCGAATATGGATGGACTCACCTTTATCAAATCGACACGTGCTCTGGCTGCCCATGCGCGCACGCCTATAGTGGTATTGACCACTGAAGCCAGCGACGCAATGAAAGCGCAAGGGCGTGCGGCTGGCGCAACCGGTTGGATGGTTAAACCATTTGATCCTGCCAAATTACTTGAGATCGCGAAAAAAGTAATGGGTTAAATCTAATCTGGGCGTAAACATTCGCGGGATGTGGATATGTCAATCGACATGCAGCAATTTCATACTGTTTTCTTTGATGAGAGCCAGGAGCACCTTGAAGAAATGGAGCAGTTGCTTCTGGATCTGGATATTGAAAATCCGGATCTGGAAATGCTCAATAGTATTTTTCGTGCGGCTCACTCCATCAAAGGGGGGAGCGGCATTTTTGGTTTTGATGCGCTCGGCAGTGTTACCCATATTATGGAAAGTCTGCTGGATAAAATTCGCAAAGGCCAGATGGCGATCGTCGCGAGCATGGTTGATTTGTTTTTAAATTCTGTCGACCAACTGAAAGATATTTTGCATTGTTATCGATGTGGCGAAGAAATTGATTGGGCCGCAGTGCAGCGTCTCAGCAAAGAATTGGAGTTGGTGACGGCTGGCAAGAATTCACAACAAGAGGAACTTGCAGAGCAGCAGCAAGGTTATGGTTTTTTTGCCACCCCGGAAGTGGTTACTGAGGAGGCGTTCGGCTTTTTCGACGAGCCCGTTGCAGATGATAGTTTCGGATTCTTTGATGATCTCCCTCCAATAAGCGATGCTCCGGCAAACGCTTCGTCGCAAACACTTGCGAGTGATGCAGTATTCGGCTTTTTTGAAGAGCTATTAATTCCCACACAAGCACCCACAACAGAACACCATTCTGCTTCAGAAAATTCACCTGAAAAGCCATCTGCTTCGATCATAGACACACGGGCTTCATCTTCGCCCACACCGACTAATGCTGTAACAGATGATGAAAAAATCATTTCCCTGCCAGACAGAGCAGCTGCAATCAAACCTGCAGTTTCCAAACAAAAACAAAATGAACCGGCGACGGTAGAAAGTTCGTCTATCCGCGTGGATGTTGCCAAGGTGGATCAGCTAATTAATCTGGTCGGTGAAATTGTCATTACCCAATCAATGATGAATTTGCTCGGCAAAAGCCTTGAAGGGGCGCTGGCAGAAAAATTCCAAACTGTCGCCAATGAATTGGAACGTAATACGCGCGAAATTCAAGAAGCGGTGATGTCCATCCGCATGCTACCTGTCTCTTTTGTATTTAATCGCTTTCCGCGTGTGGTGCGCGATTTATCTACAAAATTAGGTAAGCAAATTGATTTGCTGATTGAAGGCGGCGAAACGGAACTCGATAAAGGCCTCACTGAAAAATTGGTTGATCCGCTAACCCACCTGGTACGCAACAGCATTGACCATGGCATTGAGTCCGCGGAGGTTCGTCGCGAGCGCGGCAAAAATCCTACCGGTACCGTATTGCTGCGTGCAGCGCAGCAAGGCGGGAATATTGTGATCAGCATTCGCGATGACGGCGGGGGCTTGAACCGCGAGCGCATTCTTGCCAAAGCGCGCGAAAATAATATTCCCATTAGCGAAAACCCACGCGATGAAGAAGTTTGGCAATTGATTTTTGCTCCGGGCTTTTCAACGGCTGCGGAGGTGACCGATGTGTCCGGCCGCGGTGTGGGCATGGACGTTGTTAAACGCAATGTTCAAAGCCTTGGCGGGCGGATTGATATTGAATCGCGAGCAGGCGAGGGCGCTACGTTTACTATTCACTTGCCACTCACGCTGGCAATTGTTGACGGCATGTGCGTATCTGTAGGCAGCCAAACATTTATCGTACCGCTGGTACATATTGTTGAATCCATGCAGCCCTCCGCAGCAGATATTAAAACACTTGCTGCCAACGATCAGCTGTTGCATGTGCGCAATGAATACTGGCCTATTTTACCGCTCCATCGCGTGATGCAATTGGATTCGCAATTTACCGATGCAAGCGAAGGCATAGTGGTATTGATTGAGACCACCAAATACCGTTTTGCTTTATTTGTGGACGCTTTGGTGGGGCAGCAGCAGGTGGTCATCAAAAGTTTAGAGAAACACTACAAGCGCGTGCAGGGAATAGCCGGCGCAACCATCATGGGGGATGGTAGCGTCGCGCTGATTTTAGATGTGGAATCCTTGGCATTAAGTGTAAACGACAGCGTGCAGATGGCAGCAGCGGGTTAGGGTTAACGAATAAGGCAGTGAATGGGGGCGTTATGGAACCGGCAGGAACATCAGTCAATATCGCGCAAGAATATTTAACCTTTACTCTGGGCGATGAAAATTACGCGATCGATATTCTTACCGTGAAAGAAATTCGCGGTTATGAATCGGTGACTAAAATTGCCAATGCGCCGCCCTTCATTAAAGGCGTTATTAATTTGCGTGGCGACATAGTTCCCATTGTGGATCTGCGCATTAAATTTGATGTGGGTAATGTGACCTACGATGAATTTACCATTGTTATCGTTTTACACATTCACAGCCGCATTGTTGGCATAGTCGTGGATGGTGTTTCTGATGTAGTAAGTCTGGATAAAGAACAACTGCGCCCACCGCCGGATTTTGGTGTGGCATTTAACAGTCGCTATTTGCTGGGGCTTGCGACGGTTAATGAGCAAATGATTATTTTGGTAGATATAAATGAATTGATATCGAGCGAAGAACTCGGACTATTTGATACACCTGCCGCAACCGGCGCGAGTCTATAAGGAGCAAGGCCATGAACATCATCAGCTTTTTTAACGCGGGTTCTGCTGCAAAGTTGGTAAAAGTAGATGAGCGAGAATTAAATGATATGCGCGGGCAAATCGCCGCGATTAACCGTGTGCAGGCAGTTATCGAATTTGGATTGGATGGCACTGTCCTTAATGCCAATCAAAATTTTTTGGACTTGCTCGGATATAGCCTGGAAGAAGTTAAAGGCCGGCATCACAGTATTTTTGTTGATCCCAATTATCGCGCGAGCCAGGAATACCGTTTATTTTGGGACAGGCTCGGGCGCGGCCAATTTGAAACCGGCCAATACAAGCGTATAGGAAAGGGCGGGAAGGAGGTTTGGATTCAGGCCAGTTATAACCCCATATTAACGGCGGATGGCCGTCCGTTTAAAGTGGTTAAATTTGCTACCGACATTACCGATGAAGCCCAGAGAAAAATAAAAGCCGAGCGCGAGTTGCAGCAAATCGTTGGCGCTATGGATTCAACGTCGTCGAATGTAATGGTGGCAGATCCAGACAGAAAAATTATTTATATGAATCGCGCCGTTGAAAAAATGTTGCGCGCCGTAGAGGCTGATTTACGCAAGGCCTTGCCCCACTTTTTGGTAGATAAAGTGGTCGGCAGCAATATTGATATCTTCCATAAAAACCCGTCGCACCAAATGCAATTGCTCGCGAACCTGCGCGATACCTACACCAGCGAGATTACGGTCGCAGGTATAGTATTTCGCTTGATCGTCAATCCAATTTATTCAGAGAACGATGAGCGCCTGGGCACGGTAGTGGAATGGATTGACCGCACCAAAGAGGTTGCCGCCGAACATGAAATGCGCCGCATTTTGGGCGCGCTCGATTCCACCTCTTCCAATGTCATGGTGGCCGATCCTAACCGCGTCGTCATGTATATGAATAAGGCTGTTGAAAAAATGTTGCGCGCGGTTGAACCGGATCTGCGCAAAGCCCTGCCGCATTTTTCGGTTGATAAAGTTATCGGAAGCAATATCGATATTTTCCATCGCAATCCGTCGCACCAAATGCAATTGCTGGCGAATTTGCGCGATACCTATACTAGCCAGATTACAGTGGCAGGTATTACTTTCCGCTTGATTGTGAACCCGATTTTTTCGGAATCTGGGGATCGGCTTGGTACTGTGGTGGAGTGGATTGACCGCACGCAAGAAGTTGCTGCCGAACATGAAATGAGCCGCATATTGGGAGCGCTGGAAACCACCACCACCAATATGATGATTGCCGACCCTGACCGTAAAATTATTTACATGAATAAATCGGTCGAAAGCATGTTGCGGGTAGCTGAAGCGGATATTCGCTCAGTGCTTCCGCATTTTTCAGTCGATAAAATTGTCGGCAGCAATATGGATATCTTCCATAAAAATCCGGCCCATCAAATGAAACTGCTGGAAAATTTAACCAGCACTTACACGTCTAACATTGTGGTTGGCAAACGTCATTTCCGGTTGGTAGCCAATCCTATTTTTAGTAAAGACGGCTCGCGCCTCGGATCTGTGGTGGAGTGGCAGGACCGCACTTTGGAAGTCGGTGTGGAAGTAGAGGTCAACGCGCTTGTTGGTGCGGCAGCGGCAGGTAATTTCAGTGAGCGTATTTCTGTGGTTGGTAAAGAGGGCTTCTTCCTGAAATTGGCGGAAGGGTTGAACTCGCTGGTAACCACGGCAGATAAAGGACTGAATGATGTTGCACGCGTGTTGGGCGCCGTGGCCAAAGGTGATTTGACCGAGCGCATCGACGCGGAATACTCCGGAACCTTTGGCGATTTAAAAAATTATTGCAACGAAACTACGGCGAGCCTAACCAATATGTTGGGCGATATTCGCAGTGCGGCCGATATGATTTTTACGGCGTCGAGTGAAATTGCACAAGGCAATGCCGACCTCTCCAGTAGAACTGAACAGCAAGCGGCCAGCCTGGAAGAAACTGCATCCTCTATGGAGGAGTTAACCTCAACGGTGAAATTAAATGCGGATAATGCCAAACAAGCCAACGTGTTGGCCGAGCAAGCTTCAGCAGTAGCAATTGATGGTGGAACCTTAATCCAACAAGTAGTCACTACCATGAATGCCATTAACGAATCAGCGCGAAAAATTTCCGACATTATTGGTGTAATTGATGGCATTGCTTTCCAAACCAATATCCTCGCGTTAAATGCGGCAGTAGAAGCGGCACGCGCGGGCGATCAGGGGCGTGGTTTTGCGGTGGTGGCATCGGAAGTGCGTACCTTGGCACAACGCTCAGCGAATGCGGCAAAAGATATTAAGGCGCTCATTTCTGATTCTGTGCAAAAAATTGAAAGCGGTAATCAGTTGGTGGGTAAATCCGGCGATACCATGAAAGAAATCGTCAGTTCCATCAAGCGCGTGAATGACATAATGGCTGAAATTGCCGCAGCCTCTGTTGAACAATCTACCGGTATTGAAGAGGTTTCCACAACCGTATCGCAAATGGATGAAATGACTCAACAGAATGCGGCGCTGGTTGAAGAGGCGGCTGCGGCGGCGGAAAGTTTGCAATCGCAAGCGGACCAATTAAATCGCAATGTAGCTCAATTCCATTTGGATAAAGACCAGGCACTGCCGTCAGTTACACAGCGGGCAGTTGCGACAAAGCCCCGGGTAAAACCAGCGCTCAACGAACCGACAAAAGCCCCCACTAAAAAAGCACCCGGTGCAGCAAAAAAATTAACTCCACCAAGTTCATCGGCCGAAGATGAATGGGAGCAATTTTAACGCGCGCAGGGAGCCCTGAGTGAGCACAGATCATGAGCGCGAGTTTGCATACACGGACGCGGATTTTAATCGCGTCAAGACAATAATTTATCGCAAGGCGGGTATTCACCTTGCTGATAGTAAAAGGCAACTTGTTTATAGCCGCTTGGCCCGGCGGCTGCGGGTATTGGGCATTGAGAGTTTTGGCGCATACCTCGATTATCTGGATGCAACACCCCAGGAATTGCAGGAATTCGTAAATGCCTTGACTACTAACCTGACTGCTTTTTTTCGCGAGGAGCACCATTTTTCGGTGCTCGCGAATTTTATTGCTAATCATCGCCACAATAAGCCCTGCCGCATTTGGTGCACGGCCTCAAGTACAGGTGAAGAACCTTATTCAATTGCGATGACTCTGGTGCAAGCCTACGGTAGCTACACTCCACCGGTAGAAATAATCGCCTCGGATATTGATAGCCAGGTTTTGCGTTCGGCGGCAGATGGAATCTATCCGTTGAATCGCATCCAATCCCTGAGCCAACAACAAAAAAAACAATTTTTCTTGCGCGGGAAGGGGCGGAATTCCGGCAATGCCAAAGTGGTTGAGCCACTGCGTCAGTTAATCGATTTTCGCCAGATTAATTTACTAGATAAAAATTGGCCGATTAGCGGAAAATTCGACGTCATTTTTTGTCGCAATGTCATGATCTATTTTGATAAACCAACGCAATTAAAATTGCTTGAACGTATGGTGAATTTGTTGAATCCAGACGGTTTGTATATTGCGGGCCATTCTGAAAGTTTTTCTCATGCAAGTCATTTGGTAAGCCTGGTTGGTAAAACTACTTATCAATTGGCCGGAGCCAGCAGGGAGGCTATGCATGAATTTTGATAGCAATGTTCATCTCGCGCCCAATATTTACTATGACCGGCACTTTCAGCGGCAAGCAGTCAAAATTTTGCCCGGCGAATATTATGTGACCACCGGTGATAAGTTAATAGTGACGGTGCTTGGCTCCTGTGTCGCTGTTTGTCTGCGCGATAAATTTTCCGGTATTGGTGGAATGAATCATTTTTTGTTGCCGACTAACGACGGCGCTCACGAGCCCGGGTTGATGAGCGAGTCGGCACGATATGGTGTGTATGCCATGGAATTATTAATTAACCAGCTATTAAAGATGGGCGTAAACCGGAATCGACTGGAAGCTAAAGTGTTTGGTGCAGGCAATGTGCTGCGCGGGATGACAGTCAACAATGTAGGCCAACGCAATGCTGAATTTGCCCTGGATTATTTGCAGATAGAAAAAATACCGGTTGCCGCGCGGGATTTGTTGGGTGAGTTTCCGCGTAAGGTTTATTTTTTCCCCGATACCGGGCAGGTGTTAGTAAAAAAAATTAAGGTGTTGCACAACAGCACTATTTCCGACCGCGAGAACGAATACCGCATGCGCGTGAAATTCACACCTAAAAGTGGTGAGGTGGAATTGTTTGATGTGTAAATGTTTTGTTTCCTGATTTGATAAACGCTTGAGGGGAGTATGGCTATGCCAATTAAAGTGTTGGTGGTGGATGACTCAGCTTTAGTGCGCAGCTTGCTTGCCGAAATTATTCGCGCAGAATCGGATTTGGTATTGGTGGGCGCAGCTCCCGATGCTTATGTGGCGCGCGATATGGTCAATCAATTTTCACCGGATGTGATTACCCTGGATATTGAAATGCCGCGTATGGATGGTTTGTCTTTTCTAGAGAAATTAATGGCGGCGCGCCCAACACCCGTGGTGATGATTTCCACCTTGACCGAAGAGGGCGCGGAAGCCACTTTGCGTGCATTGGAGTTAGGCGCGTTGGATTATATTCCCAAGCCCAAGTTAGGTGTCAGTAGTGGCATCCGTGAATACGCAGAATTAATCGTAGAGCGAATTCGTGCGGCAGCCGGAGCCAAAGTGAAACCGCTGGTGCAAAAAAATCGTTCTGTTATCAGCGGCGAGCAAAAAATTCAGGGCGTTACTAAACTGCAAAGCACCGAAAAAATTATTGCCATAGGTGCATCAACTGGCGGTACCGAGGCAATTAAGGATTTGCTTATCCAATTGCCGTCCGGAGTTCCCGGTATTGTGATAACCCAGCACATGCCTGCTGGCTTCACCCGCACCTATGCCGAGCGGTTGAATAAATGCACACGCTTGCATGTGGTGGAGGCAAAAGGCGGTGAGCGTATTTTACCTGGCCATGCCTTTCTCGCGCCTGGCGGCCATCATTTGGTTGTTGCGCGCTCCGGTGCTGATTACATTGTAAAATTATCAGACGCGGAACCTGTGCATCGCCATCGGCCCGCCGTGGATGTAATGATGGAATCTGTTGCACATATCGGCGGTAAAAATGTGGTGGGGGTTTTATTAACCGGCATGGGTAAAGACGGTGCGCGCGGCATGTTGGCTATCCGCAACCAGGGCGGTTATACCTTCGCGCAGGACGAAGCCAGCTGCGTGGTTTATGGAATGCCGAAGGAGGCGGTGCTCTGCGGTGGTGTGGACCAAACGGTTGAGCTGGATAAAATGGGCGCCGCCATACTCGGTAAAATCAAACAAATGGGCAGTGGCAACAGGTTGTAATGTCAGAATTGTTTTACTGCTTGTTGGAATTCGATTGCAAAAAAATACTCTCCGGATTTGTTTTCAAAATAAATCCTGCCGTGCATCTTCTCTATCACTTCTTTTGCGATAGCTAAACCCAAATCCCCTTCGGCATATTGGCCATGATTGATCGGCATATTATGCCGCGCAAAATAGTCGGCTAAATTACTGCGGGTTTTTTCAGTGAGGCTATTGCCCGCAATGCCGATGGTTATCTTGACTTTGCTGCGATCTTCGTTGATGTGGACATGGAGTTCTTTCCCTGAATCGGAAAGTTTTAAGGCGTATTGCAGCAGTTGTACGAATGCTTGGGAAAAGCGCGCAGTATCTATGTGAATCATCAGATTGCTTGCCGCGACTTTTATCGAAACCTTGCACTGATAAATATCGCTATAGGCTTTATTGCGCTGCAGAATATCTTCAATCAGGGGCAATACCATTTGGGTTTCCAATTTAAACGGCGTGCCACCATTGGATAGGTTTTGCATTTCAATTAAGTCAGCCATTAATTTTTGTAGCTTGATGCTATTTTGCTGGGCTATAGCGACCGCGTTTTGCAATGAATTGGGTAATGTTTGCTGCCCGGCTGTTTGCAAGTGGTTGATGGCCTCTGCAATCACATTTAACGGGCCCAGGATTTCTTTGCTGGCGGCGCCGATGAATTGGCTGCGCAAATCATCGATGCGCCTTTTTTCGGTGATGTCGCGAACAATTCCAATGAATAAAGGCTCGCCGTTTTGAAACACGCGCGAGACCATTAAATCCATCGGGAATTCATCACCATTGCGACGCAACCCCAATACTTCACGGCCGATGCCGAGGATATTTTTCTTGCCGGTTTTAAGATGGTTTTTCAGGTATTGGTCATGTTGCGATTTGTGGGATTCGGGCATTAGCTCGCTGATATTTTTCCCGATGATTTGTTTGGCGCGGTAACCAAAAATAGTTTCCGCCGCATGGTTAAAGCTTTGGATAAGCCCGTCCTTGGAAATGGTAATAATTCCGTCGGCGATATCATTGAGAATGGTTTGTGTCTGTTGGGTGCTGGCCTCGAGTGCGGCCTTGTCATATTCATGCTGTTGGACGTGGTTCATGGTCAGCACAAATTGCGCGATGCTTTTCAATATGGGTTCAAGGTCATCGGCAGTTTGATTGGTATAGCCTGCCGCTGAGTTCGCCAAGCCGAGTATGGCAATTTGTTCTTGCCCACTAAAAATTGGTATCCCAATAAAATTATTGATCGCAGGATGGCCGGGAGGAAGTGGGCCTGCGCGCATATCGCGCATTAAATTTGGGCTGATGACCGGTTTGTCCGAACGCATAATCGTGCCGAATAAATTGTCGATATTGCGATATTCGCCATTGTCTGGCAGGTTGGTCGCGCGGAATTTTTCGAGTAGGTGACTGTCTTTTTTCTGGCTTCCAAAGACCAGTGCGCGCATATACGGTTTTTTTTCAGAATCTTTTTCAACCTGGCCGATAAACCCGAGTTCACTCTGGTACAGCGGCAAGGTTTCATCCAATAGTGTGCCCAGCGCCGCTTTGATATCCCCCTCACTGATATAAATGGATTGGGCGTTGTTAATAATCCTCTCCAGCTTTTGTTTGTGATTCAGCTGATCGGTAAGTTTGAGCAAACGAAAATTTTTATTCAGCTGTTCTTCCATGTTATGCCGCGCACGAGTGCTGCTGGCAATAACAAAAAAGATAAACAACAGGGTCATGCTGGTCATGGCGATCGCGGTAGGGCCACTTTGCAGGAAAATAATAATGCTGAGTGGCGAGATGGCGAGGACTACAAAGCCCAGCGATGAATATTTATCGACGCTTAGCGATGTCATTGAACCGCTGGCAACGCCGGCGAGGGAAAACGCCAGTAATGCCTGATAGATCGTATCGTCTGGCGCAAATAATAAAATGGCTGCAGCGCCCCAGGCCGCGCCTGTTAACCAGACCCCGATGCGGAAGCAGTTCAGCCAAAAGCGCGCGGAATAGAGTTGATGTACGTTGTGCCAAAAAATCCACAAGATAAGCCGTATCAACAGGCTGCTACCGACCAATAGATTCCATAAAATAATTTCTGCTTGGCCAATTACTTTCCAATGGGAAATGCTCAAGATCAGCGCGATGATCATCGAAGACAGTAGTGATACCGGCAAACTATGATAGAGCGAGCGCATTTGTTCGTCGGCCAGGGTGAGCGCCCCATATGACTCATCTAGCGGGTCTTGGCGTGGTAATTTTTCAGGCATCCAATATCCATTTATCGGCTGATATTATTCGGGTGTGTGGGTAAACGTACTTATTTCGAAAGATGAATTCGATATAAAGTCGCTTTGAGTATAGAGCAGGCTGATGTGCTTTCTAGTTTGTAAAGTGAATCTGCATGATCCCCTTTCAGAACAGTGAAAGACGCTATGTTATTTCTATGGCTTATTGCTATTAGTGCTGCAAATTAAATCTGATGCATTTTGTCCTAATCGAATAGGAACTCGCTGGAGGTGTCAAATGGGTACATTGAGTGAAAAAAGCTGTAGTGCATGTCGCGCTGACTCGCCCATGCTTAACGAGGCGGATTTACAAGCTGCGCTATCGCAATTGCCAGAGTGGAAGGTGGAGGTGGTGGCTGGAGTCAATCAATTAATGCGTGTCTATCCGTTTAAGAACTTTGTCCAAGCTATGGCATTTAGTCAGGCGGTAGGGGAGTTGGCTGAGGAGTATGGCCACCACCCGGCGCTATTGACCGAGTGGGGCAAGGTTAAGGTCAGTTGGTGGACTCACAAGATTCATGGCTTGCATGAAAATGATGTGATTATGGCGGCGAAAACGGAGCAGCTCTTTGGTTCGCGTGTTGCCGCCTGATGTGAGTCACACAAGCATCCCCGGTTGGATTTAATAGAGGCGATACTGCTCCGGGATTTGATCGATGCGATCGATCGGTGGAGTGAGTTTATGCAAAATGCCGTCGTGGATGTCATAGATCCAGCCGTGGATTGTTAATTCCTGACCGCGCTCCCAAGCGTTTTGCACGATATTGCTGCGCGAAATATTGTCCACCTGCTGTATTACGTTCAGCTCGCATAGGCGGTTCACACGCTGTTCCTGGTCATCCAGGCGATCAAGCACATTTTTATTGGCGTAATACACATCGCGAATGTTGCGCAGCCAGTAATCAATCAGCCCCAACTTTTGGTTTTCCAGCGCAGCCCTTACACCGCCGCAACCATAATGGCCGGTAACCATCACATGTTTCACTTTCAAAAATTCCACTGCGTAATTTAATACCGTCATGCAATTCAAGTCGGTGTGGATAACCACGTTGGCCACATTGCGGTGCACGAAGATCTCGCCGGGCGCAAGGTTGAGAATCTGGTTGGCCGGTACGCGACTATCGGAACAACCTATCCACAAATATTCCGGTGCCTGTTGTTTGGCCAGGTTGGAAAAAAATTCGGGGTCTTCCCGCTTGATGTCTCCCGCCCATTTCACGTTGGCGGCGAACAGGCTATCTAAATCACTCATGGTAATACTCCCGGCTAACCTTTAAAAATTATGTTGCAACCCATGGCATAAAAAGCGGGGCGCAGATCAGGACGCAAAAATCAGGCCGCAGTATAGGGGAAAGCGAGGGGCGGGTGTTACATTGCGTCTTTTCTTGCGCATGACCGGATACGGGATAACAACGATGAAATCCGCAGTACAAAACACCCTCTATTGGCATGACTACGAAACCTGGGGCGAAATCCCGGCGCTGGATAAGCCTTCACAGTTTGCGGGTGTCCGCACTGATGAAGATTTGAACATTCTCGGCGAACCACTGATGATTTATTGCCAGCCCGCCCCCGATTTATTGCCCAAACCGGAAGCTTGCCTGGTGACTGGCCTTGTGCCGCAAGTGGCTGCCGAGCGCGGTGTGCCGGAGTATCAATTTATCGCCGCGGTCCATGCGGAGTTGGCGCGCCCAGGTACCTGCGGTGTGGGCTATAACTCCATCCGATTTGATGACGAGGTGACGCGCTACGCACTCTATCGCAACTTTTATGATCCTTATGAGCGCGAGTGGCGCAGTGGCAATTCGCGTTGGGACATTATTGATATGGTGCGCATGACACGTGCGCTGCGCCCCGATGGGATTGAGTGGCCCAACTACGAGGACGGCACTCCCTGTTTTAAATTGGAGATGTTAAGTAAAGCCAATAACCTCAAGCATGAGGCAGCACACGATGCGCTTTCGGATGTTTACGCAACTATCGCCGTGGCAAAACTCATCAAGACTCGCCAGCCCAAACTTTACGATTACGCCTATAAATTGCGCGATAAACGCTTTGTTGCCAGTTTGATCGATATTGATAGCCATAAGCCGCTGCTGCATATCTCGTCGCGCTTTCCCTCACAAAATGGCAATGCGGCGTTGGTGTTGCCATTGGCTATGCATCCCACCAATAAAAACTCGGTGATTGCATTTAACCTCGGGACTGATCCGCAGGCGCTCCTGACCCTGTCGGTTGATGAGCTGAAGCTGCGTTTGTTCACCCGTGCGGAGGACCTGCCGGAAGGGGTTGAGCGTCTGGCATTGAAGGAAATCCATCTCAATAAAACGCCCATGCTGTTGCCACCATCGATGTTGGATAATTCGACCGCCCAGCGTTTGGTTATCGATAAGGCCCGTTGTGAACAGCATTGGCAGATACTGCGCAATCTCAGTTTGTCTGAACAACAGGTGTTGCAACAGAAGCTATTCCAGCTTTATAGCAACCAGGAGTTTGCAGAGAAAACAGATCCGGAACAGTTGCTCTATACCGGCTTTTTTGATGAGCACGATAAACGATTGATGATGCAAGTGCGGAAGGCTACTCCCGAGACTCTGGCTGCTAACACATTTGAGTTCCACGATTCGCGCTTGAATGAGCTGCTATTTCGTTATCGTGCCCGCAATTTTCCCGCGAGTCTCAATTCAGACGAGCAGCGCCAGTGGCAGGCTTTCTGTCGCTGGCGATTAACCGCCAAGGAAGCACAAGCCGGGTTGACTTTGGAGGAGTTTTACCAGCGGTTGCAGCTCCTCGGTGAAGATGTGAATACAACGGATTCGCAACGAAATCTATTAAACCAATTGGCAAGCTATGCGGATAAGTTCAAGCAGATCCTGTAAACCTCTTGCTCGGCTCGCATAGTTTGGCGAATAGCTGAGAGCCATTTTCATTTACAGCTAAAAGCCATTATTTAAGCCTTGCAAGTGTGGGCATTTGGTCGGCTTGCGAGTACAATTCCGCGCCCAAGTAGGTACTGGTCTGGTGGCTTGTGCCCGGTGAATTGTCAACGAGTTATAGCGAGAGCTTCCCATGTCATCTATCAAGAAAGTCGTGTTGGCCTATTCCGGTGGCCTCGACACCTCCGTAATCGTCAAGTGGTTACAAGAAAACTACAACTGTGAAGTGATCACCTTCACCGCCGATATCGGTCAGGGCGAAGAGGTAGAGCCAGCGCGTGCCAAAGCTGAAGCGCTCGGTGTAAAGCAAATTTATATCGATGATCTGCGTGAAGAATTTGTCCGCGATTTCGTATTCCCGATGTTCCGCGCCAACACCATTTATGAAGGCGAATACCTGCTCGGTACTTCTATTGCTCGCCCATTGATCGCCAAGCGCTTGATTGAAATCGCCAACGAAGTGGGTGCTGATGCCATTTCCCATGGTGCTACCGGCAAAGGTAATGACCAGGTTCGCTTTGAGTTGGGTGCTTATGCACTGAAGCCAGGTATCAAGGTAATTGCACCATGGCGTGAATGGGATCTGACCTCACGTGAGACCTTGATGGCTTACTGTGAGCAGCACAACATTCCCGTAGATTTCACCAAGAAGAAAAAATCCCCTTACTCTATGGATGCCAACCTGCTGCACATTTCATATGAGGGCAAGGTTCTGGAGAACCCATGGACCGAAGCTGAAGAAGATATGTGGCGCTGGACCGTTGCCCCCGAGGCTGCGCCAGACAAGGCTACCTATCTTGAGCTGACTTATGAAAAGGGCGATATCGTTGCTATCGATGGCAAACCAATGTCACCAGCGACTGTACTGGCTTACCTGAACAAAGTGGGTGGTGAGAACGGCGTAGGTCGTCTGGATATCGTGGAAAACCGTTATGTGGGCATGAAGTCCCGCGGCTGCTACGAAACCCCTGGCGGTACTATCATGATGCGCGCACATCGCGCGATTGAGTCGATTACGCTTGATCGTGAAGTTGCCCACTTGAAAGACAGCTTGATGCCTAAGTATGCGGAGATGATCTACAACGGTTATTGGTGGAGTCCGGAGCGTCTGATGATGCAAGCGATGATCGACCAATCACAAGTCCATGTAAACGGTGATGTGCGGGTGAAGTTGTATAAAGGCTCTGTACAAGTAGTTGGTCGTCGCTCTGCCGACAGCCTCTTCGATGAAAAAGTCGCCACCTTTGAGGATGATGCAGGCGCATACAACCAGAAGGACGCCGAAGGCTTTATCAAGCTGAACGCACTTCGTATGCGTATCGCAGCTAACAAAGGCCGTACTCTCAAGTAAAACATTGTGATGCCCGCATCCTTCAGGGTGCGGGTTTTCAATTAATGACCTATTGTTTGTCTATTAACCAAAAACGCTTTTTTCGTGGTTAAAAGTGCATAAATAATTTGATAAATATCAATCCTATACCGACAAGGGTGAGACAAATTGCCGCTCATAAGGCAAAATGCCGCACCTAAAGTAGGGTTATAGGCTTGTTAAAAATTTACTCGTTTAAATTTGGTCGTTTTAAATTTAAGAGTGCCGTGTAGCTCAGGCGATAAATAGCGCTGACAGAGACAAAAGTTTTCATTTTCTTTTTAGTAATAGGAAAGTCCTATGGGTAGTCATGCGACAGTAGCTGGGGATCCTCCAGCATACGACTTCGATATAGTGCGCAAATTCTCCATTATGACCATTGTTTGGGGCATATTTGGCATGGGAGTTGGCGTTCTTATCGCTTCTCAATTGGTTTGGCCGGGTCTGAATGACTTGCTGCAACCCTATACCAGCTTCGGTCGCCTGCGTCCGCTGCATACCAACGCGGTAATTTTTGCGTTTGGTGGTTGTGCACTTTTTGCTACTTCCTACTATGTAGTACAACGTACTTGTCAGGCACCACTGTTTGGTGGCTGGCTGGTTCCGTTCACGTTCTGGGGCTGGCAAGCGGTTATTGTTCTTGCTGCTATTACCCTGCCGTTGGGAATGACTTCGGCAAAAGAGTACGCAGAACTTGAGTGGCCAATCGATATCCTTCTGGCGCTGGTGTGGATTTCCTACGCGATAGTTTTCTTCGGTACTATCGTTAAGCGCCGTACCTCGCACATCTATGTTGCTAACTGGTTCTACGGTGGCTTTATCGTTACCGTTGCTGTATTGCACATTGTGAACAGCGCATTTATCCCGGTTACCCTGACCAAATCTTACTCAGCTTATGCTGGAGCTGCTGATGCTATGGTGCAGTGGTGGTACGGCCACAACGCGGTAGGTTTCTTCCTGACTGCGGGCTTTCTCGGCATGATGTACTACTTCGTACCCAAGCAAGCGGGTCGTCCTGTTTATTCCTATCAATTGTCAATCGTGCACTTCTGGGCATTGATCTCTCTTTATATTTGGGCTGGCTCTCACCACCTGCATTATTCTGCGTTGCCAGATTGGACCCAATCTCTGGGCATGATTATGTCGCTGATTCTGCTCGCGCCAAGCTGGGGCGGTATGATCAACGGTATTATGACTCTGTCAGGTGCGTGGCATAAATTGCGCACCGACCCTACCTTGCGTTTCCTCGTGGTAGCTCTCTCTTTCTACGGTATGTCGACGTTTGAAGGCCCAATGATGGCGATCAAAAACGTAAACGCACTGTCGCACAATACCGACTGGACCGTAGGTCACGTTCACTCAGGTGCTCTTGGTTGGGTAGCGATGATCTCTATTGGCGCGCTTTACCATATGCTGCCAAAACTGTTTAACCGCGAAGAAATGTATAGTGTGAAATTAATCAATATGCATTTCTGGCTGGCTACTGTAGGTACTGTTCTCTATGTAGTCGCTATGTGGATCAATGGTATCGGTCAAGGTTTGATGTGGCGTGCGTTTAACCCGGACGGTTCATTGACCTATAGCTTCATCGAAACTGTTGTGTTCAGTAAAGGCGGATACATCATGCGCGCAACGGGCGGTGCTTTCTTCCTGACCGGTATGCTGATCATGGCTTACAACACATATCGCACCGTAAAAGCAGCTGGTCCAGCTGCAGATACTGCTAATCAGCCTGCTCAGGCACCAGCTGTTTAAGGGGAACGCCGTGAAAGGTCATGAAATAGTAGAAAAGAATATCGGCTTGATGACTGTATTTATGGTTATCGCCATTAGCTTTGGTGGTTTGGTAGAAATCGTTCCGCAGTTCTTCCTGAAGCAAACAACCACCCCGATTGAAGGTTTGAAGCCTCTAAATGCTGTGCAACTGGAAGGTCGCGATATTTATATCCGCGAAGGTTGCCACGTGTGCCATACCCAAATGGTTCGTCCATTGCGTGCTGAAGTTGAGCGCTATGGTCACTATTCGGTAGCAGGTGAATCTGTTTATGAGCATCCATTCCTGTGGGGCTCCAAGCGCACCGGTCCTGATCTGGCGCGTGTTGGCGGCCGCTACTCGGATGATTGGCATAAAGTGCACTTGTTCAATCCGCGTATCGTAGTGCCTGAATCGATCATGCCTGCTTATCCACATTTGTATGACCACAAGTTGGATGGTAAGCACACCGAGGGCAAAATGCGCGCGCTGGCTAAAGTCGGTGTTCCATACACTGAAGAAGACTTTGCCGGCGCCAAGAAAGCTGTCCAGGGCGTAACCGAGATGGACGCACTGGTAGCTTACTTGCAAAACCTGGGCTTGCTGCTCAAAGAGAAGCGTTAATGGACGCAGGAACTATTGGCGCAATTTCAACGGTACTGGTAACCATCGCTTTCTTCGGTGTGTGCTTTTGGGCGTTTTCGCCCAAGCTTAAAAAACGCTTTGAAGAAGATGCGAAGTTGCCATTTGCCGATGAACCTAAAGACAAGCAGATAGATGATCACAAGTAATCATCGATAGGGCGAATTTACTATGAGTACTTTTTGGAGTTTATGGATCATTATCCTGACAACCACCAATCTGGTGTTGTTGTTCTGGATTCTTATGGCCAACCGCAGAAGAGCGGTTCATGGCGAAGAAAGCACGGAAGCAAAGACTACCGGTCACGAATACGATGGTATTGAGGAGTACGATAATCCTCTGCCACGCTGGTGGTTCTACATGTTCTTGTTGACCTTCATTTTTTCTATTGGCTATCTGATTATTTACCCGGGTTACGGTTCTTATGAAGGCATCAAGGGAGAAGATGGTAAAGCCTGGACTTCGGTTAATGAATTGCGTGGCCATCAGGCAGAAGCGGAAAAGGTGTACGCTGAAACTTACGGTGTCTACTCCAAGATGCCAATTGAAGAAGTCGCCAAAAATCCCGATGCACTTAAAATGGGCTTCCGTTTGTTCTTGAACAACTGTGCTGTTTGCCATGGCGCGGATGGTGGCGGCAACCCTGGCTTTCCGAATCTGACAGATAAAGATTGGCTGTACGGCGGTACCCCGGAGAAGATCCATGAGACCATCGTGCAAGGTCGTAAGGCCGCAATGCCTGCATGGGTTTCAATTATTGGTGAGGAAGGCGTGGCCGATGTAGCAGAGTATGTGCTGCAACTGTCAGGCAATGAGCATGATGCTGCCAAAGCTGAAGTTGGTGCAAAGTTGTATGCCACAAACTGTGTTGTTTGCCACGGTGCTGATGGTAAAGGTAGCCAGTTAGTTGGTGCACCTAACTTGACCGACAAGATTTGGCTTTATGGCGGTGAGCCAGCCACTATTCGTCAAACCATCCGCGATGGTCGCAATGGTGTGATGCCTGCCCAGCAAGAACTCTTAAAAGAGGATCGCATACATTTGCTGGCGGCTTATGTTTACAGTTTGTCGCTGGAAGGGAATTAATTTCTTTTAAACGTTATTTTTTCCCCAAGGAAGGCAGGCTCAGGCCTGCCTTTTTTTTCGCACTCAATCAGCGTTGCAGGTAGTTTGTCTATCGCAGCGGGAGTAAAGAGGTAATTCCTTTGAGTGAAAAACCTTCGTCAAAACAATCGTCATCAGCCAATGACACGGGGATTCGTTACGTCAATCTCTATGAGGCGGATGATAAAATCTACACCCGCCGCATTACCGGTTTTTATCAGCGCCTGCGTCGTTATACCGGCCTGCCGTTGATGCTCGGTTTCTTGCTTATGCCATGGCTGGTCATTGATGGCCGCCCTGCGATCCTGTTTGATTTGCCGGAACGTAAGTTCCATATCCTCTGGCTCACTTTTTGGCCCCAGGATGCAATGTACCTCGCATGGCTATTGGTAATTGCCGCCTTCTTATTATTTACAGTAACCGTACTGGTCGGTCGCGTTTGGTGTGGATTTACCTGCCCGCAAACGGTGTGGACGCAAATGTTTATCTGGGCTGAACATCTGTGTGAAGGTGATCGCAATAAACGGATAAAGCTGGATGCCCAACCCTGGGGATTCGAAAAACTGTGGCGCAAAGGGGCAAAACAAGCAATTTGGATTGCTATTTCGCTGGTGACATCGCTTACCTTCGTTGGCTATTTCACACCTATCCGTGAGCTGGTTATCGGCTTTTTTACTGCTCATTTGGATCTGGTGACTGCGTTTTGGGTGTTGTTTTATGTAGCGGCAACCTACATGAACGCGGGTTTTATGCGCGAGCAATTCTGTAAATACATCTGTCCTTACGCGCGCTTTCAGGCGGTGATGTATGACCAGGACACCCTGACAGTGTCTTACAACAACCTGCGCGGCGAAAAGCGTGGCCCGCGTAAATCCGGTGAGGATTACAAAGCCCAGGGTATGGGAGACTGTATTGATTGTTCCTGGTGCGTGCAGGTTTGCCCGGTCGATATCGATATCCGCGATGGCTTGCAAGCAGAGTGTATCGATTGCGGATTGTGCGTCGATGCTTGTAATAGCGTGATGGATAAAATGAATTATCCGCGCGGTCTGATTAGCTTTACCACCGAGGACGCTATCCAAACCGGTAGCACCAAAGTGTTCCGGCCCCGTTTATTGGGGTACGGATTGATGTTGACCATCATGGTCTCTCTGTTTATCTACTCTATCGCGACCCGTGTACCGGTTGGGTTGGAGGCGCAACGCGACCGCGGTGTGCGTATGTACCGCGTTGTAGAAGATACTATCCAAAACGTGTACACCTTAAAAATCAGTAACATGGATCGTGGCACCCATACTTATGATCTCGAGGTCCAGGGGGACTACGAGTTTGATATTCAGGGATATAAAGCTATTCCGGCGGTTGAAGGTGAGGTGCTCACCATTCCGGTGCGGGTGTCAGTCAAACAGAGTGAACTGAAGAGTAAAAAATCGGAAATCCAGTTCCGTGTGCGTGCGCGTGAAAATCCTGAGATTACGACGACCAATACCACGACATTTATTGGTCCCTGATTAAACGCTAATTAACAGCGCCATTTAACAAGGTATTTGCATGAGTGTTTTACAGAAAGACGCAAAAGACGACGTCACCGATGAGGCCTTGAAGCCATGGTATCGCCAGTTTTGGTTCTGGTTCGTATTCAGTCCGTTGATATACATCATGATTATGTGCTCGGTCACGGTCACTATTGCGCTCAAAGGCGCTGATGATGTGATTATCGACAATTACTACAAAGAAGGCCGCATGATCAATCAGACGCTGGAGCAGGACAAGCAGGCCGCAGCGCTGGGTCTGGGTGGCGAACTGAGATTTGATCGTACCACCGGGGAGGTTTCGTTGGTGATTGCCAACCCTCCAGCAGATCCGGCGCTAATGCCGGAGCAACTGTTGCTATTAATGGGACATCCGGTCAAGGCAGCCAAAGATCAGTTGATAAAGCTGACGGCGATCGCTCCCGGTTCCTACAGGGGTGAATTGGTGAGTGAGCCGGATTATTCCTGGTACCTGACGCTCTATCCAATAAAAGATATAGCCCAACGCAATGAAGCCCCCTGGACGTTAAGTGGTGATATTGACTTCCGCACGGCGGAAAAAACCCTGTTGGCACCGCGCGTCCAGTAGTGAATGACAGCCAACTCTTCCCTCGGAATTAATCCTGAGCAGGCCTGCTATCACTGCGGGCTGCCGGTTCCCCCCGCTAGTTATTACCCGGTAAGCATCCAAGGCAAAGAGCGGCTCATGTGCTGCCCTGGTTGCCAGGCGGTTGCTATGGCGATTGTCGATGGGGGATTGGAGAACTTTTATCAATTCCGTACCTCCAGTAATGAGCGGCCGGAGTTTGCCGGGCAAGAGACGCAGCGTTGGGATATCTACGACCTGCCTGAAGTACAAGCTGAATTTGTAATCCCGTTTGGGGATGGCATCAAACAAGCTAATCTCTTGCTTGAAGGGATTAGCTGCGCAGCTTGTAGTTGGTTGATCGAGACTCATCTAAAACAGAATCCAGCTATCCACTCTGTCACCGTCAATCTCAGCACCCATCGCTGTGCGATCGTGTGGAATGCGCAGTATCCACTCAGCCACATTTTTAAATCCCTCGCAGATATTGGTTATTTGCCACGTCCTGCTACAGACGACCAGCAACAACAGCTCATCAAAAAAGAAAATCGCATTGCCTTGTTCCGCATTGGTGTTGCCGGGTTTGGCACTATGCAGGCGATGATGGTGGCAGTGGGGATGTACACCGGGGCCACCGATTTTTGGCTGGACTTTCTGCGTTGGCTGTCGATGTTGGTAGCGACGCCGGTGGTCTTTTTCTCTGCCTGGCCATTTTTCCAGGCGGCTTGGCGCAGCATCCAAACGCGTCATCTGGTGATGGATGTACCCGTCGCACTGGCTATCGGTCTTGCCTATAGCGCCAGCGTGTGGGCGACTATTTCAGGTACCGGTGAAGTTTATTTTGAATCGGTTTCCATGTTTACGCTGTTCCTGCTTGTGGGGCGATACGTGGAATTGCGTGCGCGCCACCGCAACCGCCTCGCCTTTGGCAATCTCGCGCAATTGATGCCGCTGACCGCTTGCTGTTTGCGTGAGGAGGATGGCTGCGAAGTCGAGCGCTCCACGCCAATCAAAACACTCCAACTCGGCGACCTGATCCTGGTCAAAGCGGGTGAAACCTTTCCCTGCGACGGTCGGGTACTGGCAGGAGAGAGTGCGGTGGTCGAAGCGTTGCTGACTGGTGAATCCCGTCCCATCAGCAAAAAACCGGGCGATACGGTGATTGCCGGGACATTGAATAATCACAGTCCGTTAAAAGTCGAGGTTACGGCTTTGGGGGCTGCAACCCAACTTTCAGCGATCGAGCGTCTGGCAACCCAGGCGGCGGATGAAAAACCGCAGCAGGTATTGGCTGCTGATCGGATCGCGCGATTTTTTATCGCCCGCCTATTGATTGTTTGCTCCGCAGTATTTGCCTTTTGGCTCTGGTATCGCCCTGAGCAAGCGCTGTGGGTGACACTTTCGGTTCTGGTAGTCACTTGTCCGTGCGCGCTGGCGCTGGCGATGCCCGCCGCTTTATCCGCGGCGACGGCAAACCTGCGTAAACGCGGATTCCTGGTCGCCCGCGGCCATGTGGTTGAGACACTAAATAGCGTCAATCGGGTTATTTTTGATAAAACCGGCACCCTGACCAAAGGCAAATTCGTCGTTGAAATGGTCAAGCCATTCGCCGGTATTGAAGATGCCGAGGAGCGGTTGCTGGGGTTGGCCGCAGCGCTGGAGGCCGGGTCAAATCACCCACTCGCTGCCGCATTTCATCATTGGCAAGATTGCTACAAGGCAACGGAAATCAAGCAGGTCACTGCGGCTGGTGTAGAAGGGCAAATTGAGGGCGTGCTTTATCGCTTGGGAACTGCCGAATTCGCCGGGGGATTGTTGGCTGAAGTGGCGAACGGTTTCAATTTGCCGGATTCGCTCCACACCTGGTTATTGTTGGCTAGTGAGCGGCAAGCGCTGGCGTGGATTGCACTGGTCGATGAAGTGCGCCCTGATGCAGCGAGCTTGATCCAGCGCTTGAAAGCGCGCGGTATATCGGTCGAGCTGCTTAGTGGCGACCAATCAGGTGCCGTCGCCCAGCTTGCGCAACAATTGGGAATTGATGAGTATGTGGCCGGCGCTAAGCCAGGCGACAAATTGTCGCATTTGAGCCAGCGTCAGGCGGCGGGTGATAAAGTGCTGATGATCGGCGATGGTATTAACGATGTGCCGGTGCTTGCCGGTGCAGACGTTTCTATCGCGATGGCTTCGGCGTCGGATCTGGCGCAAACCCGCGCTGATTCAGTATTGCTCAATGATCGCCTTGATGTGATAGCTGATGCGTTGGATATCGCCAAACGCACCAAAGCGGTCATTACTCAAAATCTGCGTTTTTCGCTGGTATACAATCTACTCGCTTTGCCGCTCGCGGCAGCTGGTATGATTCCGCCATGGCTGGCGGCGATTGGTATGACGGCCAGCTCACTAATCGTGATTTTCAACGCCCTGCGTTTAACCAAATGACTTTCAATGGCTAAGTAATTCAACCTCGCGAGTTTTTAATGGAAAGTCTCTATTTTCTCGTCCCCTGTGCGCTGATTTTTATCGGCCTGGCGATCAAGGTGATGTTCTGGGCCATCAATAATGGCCAGTACGACAACCTTGATACCGAGGCACATCGCATCTTGTTTGATGCGGATAAAAAACCAGGCAACCAGTCTTCGCAAGACTCGATTGCACCCCAAAACCTGACCACTAAAGACCAGGAACAGTCTGCCGAAACTCCCGCAACCAAGGCTGATAAGAACCCAGAAGCATGATAATCGAATGGTCTGCTCTCACTGCCGCGTTCTTGCTCGGCCTTTTCAGTAGCGCCCATTGCGTGGGTATGTGCGGCGGCATTATGGGCGCGCTGAGTATGGCGGTGCCCGCCAATGCCAAAGCGCGGCGCTGGGTTATCCTGCTCAGCTACAACCTTGGGCGGGTGTTCAGCTATGCGCTTATGGGCGCAATTGTGGGTGTCTTTTCCCGGCAGATCACCGAAGCAGGTGGTGCCATCTGGTTGCGCTGGCTCGCTGGTGCACTGTTAATCGCCATGGGCTTATACCTCGCCAATTGGTGGCGTGGATTGACCTATCTCGAAACCGGCGGCCGCTATTTATGGGCCTATTTACAACCCTTGGGCAAAGCGCTGATGCCAGTCAACACGGTACCTAAAGCGCTTGCTTTGGGCGGTATATGGGGATGGTTGCCTTGTGGTTTGGTCTATTCAGCATTGGCTTATGCGATGGCGCAGGGTCATGCCTTCAGTGGTGGACTGGTTATGCTGGCTTTTGGTTTGGGCACCTTGCCGGCTGTACTGGCGACCGGTTTTGTCGCGCAACAATTGGGACTTTTATTACAGCAGCGCCAGATCCGCTGGAGCCTTGCGCTGGCGGTGATTCTGTTCGGCCTCTGGACGATTTGGGGCGGTGGACACAACGGTCATCAACACCAGCATAATCACCACCAAATGGAAAACGAAACGGATCATTCCGCGATGGATCATTCAACGGTGGATCACTCAACAATGAATCATGCAGACATGGATAACTCGCAAATGAATCATGCAGAAATGGATCATTCCGCGATGCATCATGTACCTTCAGAAAAAGACGACTCTGCGCACCAGCGTACAGACTCGGACCATCAGCATACGACAACATCCTCAAGTTCCGCCCCTCATTAATTCTGCTGAAAAACTCTTTAACAGAGTTGTGCTAGGCGAACGAATATCGCCATGCTAAGGTGCGCGACTGCCTGGCTGGAAACTGAATAGATATTTATATGTCCAACGTTAAAGGAGTGGTTTACTTGTTTGTCAGAGAGCGAGTGGTTGAGGCGACGCTATGATCGATACCCCGCGCACCGGGTTTTGTTCTGCACCAAACTTGTTGAAAGTAACTATATTGGTTGCACAAATTATATTCACGGCTACAGCGTATGCTGATGAGCCAATTCCTGCTGAAGTCGATCCCAGCTGTGAAAACTTCTATGGTTCGCTCGAACAAATCGACCAAATAAAAAATACGCGCATCGATTCCCGTTTATTTGACGGCCTGGAAGGAAAAAATATTCGCAATATCCAATTCAATAGCCTGTCAATTTTCGATAAAGATAATCCCAAAGAAAATAATGCGCTCTATATGGCGTTGAATAAACTGCATATCAACACTCGTCCCAAAGTTGTCCGCGCACAATTATTATTTTCTGAAGGCGAACCGGTTAACGTAAAACAAATACAAGAGAGCGAGCGTATTTTGCGCAAGCGCGATTATTTAACCAACGCATACATTATTCCCGTGACAGTTTGCGCCAATGATGTTGATGTTATGGTGGTTACGCAGGATGCCTGGGCGTTGGAACCGCAATTCTCCGTAAGCAAAGAATCAGAAGGCACAGAGTCGGGTTTTGCGATTGCCGACGGCAATATTTTGGGGACAGGTAATAGCTTAACCATTGGTTACGAAGAAACTAACGAGCGCAGTTTGATTAGCTACGATTTTAGTAACCCGCATATTTTTAATTCGCAAATTGCTACCAAACTTTATTACGCCGATACCAGTGATGGACGCGATACGATTGTTGATATATCGCATCCGTTTTACTCGCTGGAAACTCCATGGGCTGCAGGTTTTTATACGCAGGATGTCTCTCAAGTAGAGCCTATTCGCCATATGGATGAAAAAATAAATGAATTCCGCCATCAATCCATGAACAACGAGGTTTTTGGCGGTATAGCGACCGATGTGAATTCAGCTTTCACCCAGCGCTGGTTGTTTGGTATATCCAATGAGGAAGATAACTTCTACGCAACTGATAAAACGGTGCAGGGAATTCCCGAAGCTCGCAAAGCTGTATATCCCTGGGTCGAATATCAGTTTTTGGAAAACCGTTACGGTGTATTCAAAAACGTTAACCAAATCCAGCGTGCGGAAGACATTGCACTTGGGCAAAACATTATTTTTCGATTGGGCTACGCGGGTACCGAACTCGATAATCCCGACGAAGTGATTCGTTATATCGGCAGTTACACCAACACTATTGATGTAGATAAGCAACATATTTTTGAGTCCAGCGTAACGCTGGATGGTCGCCATCACTCCAAGCTGGAAGGCATCGACTCCACAGTGATGGAAATCGATCTTGCGTACAATTATTTCCAGGATGAGAAGCGACGTTGGTACGCCAGTGTCAGTTACGATGTGGGTCAGGATCTGGCGCAGTATGAAGAGCTTACGGTAGGGGATATCACCGGTTTGCGCGGTTATCCCTCCGATTACCAACGCGGCGATAAACGCTATGTGTTTACCATCGAGCGCCGCTATTTTTCTGATATCCATATTTTTAACTTGCTGCGTGTGGGTGCAGTGGTGTTTTTTGATATGGGCAAAGCCTGGGGTTTGGAGCATCAATATGGGCCTAGCCCGGTGTTAAGCGATGTGGGTTTTGGTCTGCGTTTGAGTTCCAGTAAAGTGCGTATTGGCAATGTGGTGCATGTTGATATTGCTGCTCCCACCTCTGCCACCGATGAACCCGGCGTAGGGTCTTATCAATTGACGATCGGTGCCCAGTCCCGCTTTTAATTTTCGTTTTATACCCAGTTAAATTGGGTGCACATAATTCCATGCCTGATATTGGCGCTATTATTGTTCCGTCACTATGATTACAACACTTAATCAATTGCGCTTCGACAATCGCATGGTGCGCGAGCTGCCTGCGGATCCTGAAACGGAAAATTATCGCCGTCAGGTAAGCGGTGCGGTTTATTCGCGTGTAAACCCGACACCGGTAAAAAATCCACAACTTGTTGCAGGGGCAAAAGAAGTTGCTGCATTGTTAAATTTGCCCGAATCCGTTTTTGCACAGGCTGAATTTGCGCAGGTGTTTGGTGGTAACCAATTACTGGATGGCATGGAACCTCACGCCTGCTATTATGGTGGTCATCAATTCGGCAATTGGGCCGGGCAGTTGGGCGATGGCCGAGCAATCAATCTCGGTGAAGTGCGCAATCAACAAGGTGATTATTGGACGTTGCAATTGAAAGGCGCAGGACCAACGCCTTACTCACGTACGGCCGACGGGCTCGCCGTACTGCGTTCATCGGTGCGGGAATTTTTATGCAGTGAGGCGATGTTCCATTTGGGTGTTCCCACGACTCGCGCGCTCAGCCTGGTCACCACCGGCGAGTGGGTGAGGCGCGATATGTTTTATGATGGCAACCCGCAAATGGAACCGGGAGCAATTGTTTGTCGTGTTGCTCCGAGTTTTACCCGCTTTGGTAATTTTGAAATTTTTTCCGCGCGCGGCGAAATTGATCTGTTAAAACACCTGGCCGACTTCACCATTCGCACTGATTTTCCGCATTTGTTAGATCACAAGTCTGCAGGGATCGGCGTGGACACCTACCTGCAATGGTTTAATGACATTTGCCGTACTACAGCACAATTAATGGCGCACTGGATGCGTGTTGGTTTTGTGCATGGGGTGATGAATACCGACAATATGTCGATCCTCGGGTTGACCATCGATTATGGTCCCTATGGATGGCTGGAAGGATATGATCCTGATTGGACTCCCAATACCACTGATGCCCAAGGGCGCCGCTACCGTTACGGCATCCAACCACGAGTGGCGCTGTGGAATCTCGCACAGCTTGCGAATGCACTTTATCCGCTCGTTAATGCAGTAGAACCACTGCAGCAAGCGCTGGAAAATTATCGCATTGAGTATGAGCGCTGCGCGCAACGCGATATGGCGAATAAGTTGGGTTTAAGTCAATTCGATCTTGCACAAGACCAGGTGCTCACCGAGAATTTATTGCAGGTGCTGCAAAGTGCAGAAATAGACATGACTATTTTTTACCGCAAGCTCGCATCACCATTGCCTGCTGACATTCATCAATACACAGATCAACAGTGGGTTGATATTGTGCGCGATGCTTATTATTCGGCTCCGAATGCAGATGCTGAAATGGTAATGGCGAATTGGATGCGCAATTACGCGCTGCGCTTGCAACAGGATTATGTGTTAAATGGCAATGACGACCAGCAGCGTCGCCAACGCATGAATGCGGTAAATCCTAAATATGTGTTGCGCAACTATTTGGCACAGCAAGCGATTGATAAAGCTGCCCAAGGCGATAATTCTGAAGTTGAAACCTTGTTGCTAATCCTGCGCAATCCCTATGCGGAGCAACCGGAATATGAAGCTTATTTTGCGAAACGGCCCGAGTGGGCGCGCCATAAGGCTGGCTGCTCCATGTTGTCGTGCAGCTCGTAATGTTTCATCAGGTAGTGAACCTTTTTAAAAAGATTTTTATTTTTTTGCTCGCGGAATATGTCCGCATGTGTTGAACCCTTAAGAGAATATTATGATCGGAAAAGTATTGGGATTTATTGCCGGTGCTGTTGTCGGCGGCCCTTTTGGTGCCATTGTTGGCGCACTGCTTGGGCATTTTTTGGTGGATCGTAAACGCAATGCGGTGCCCAAAATGTCCAGCGCACAATTGCATGCAATTCAAACGAATTTTTTCACTACAGTCTTCATGTTGTTAGGGCATTTGGCTAAAGCGGATGGCCGTGTCAGCGAAACAGAAATACAACTCACCGAATCGCTAATGGCAAAAATGGGTTTAACACCTGACCATCGCCGCGAAGCTATCCGTTTATTTAAATTGGGCGCGGCAGACGATTTTAATTTCGATGCGGTTATGGGTGAGTTCAAGCAGCACTGTGGCGCCAGCCCGAATTTAATCAATATGCTGTTGGTTAACCTCGTTAATCTGGCGATGGCTGATGGTGTGTTGGATGAACAGGAAGCACAAGTGTTGCGTCAGATTGCCGACCGGCTTGGCTTTTCGCGTTTTGCGTTTGATCAGTTGCTGCGTATGCTCAATGCGCAAAATGCCTTCCGGCAAGAACAAGGGCAGTCGCAGGGCGGATACCAGCGGCCGGTTCGCCCTGACGAATTGGCTTTGGCCTATGAGGCACTGGGCGTGGAAAAAACAGCGACAGATGCCGAACTTAAAAAGGCCTATCGCAAATTAATGAGCGAGTATCATCCGGATAAATTGATCGGGCAGGGTATGCCTGATGACATGATTAAAGCCGCCACTGAACGCTCTCAAGAAATTCAAGCCGCTTATGACTTGATTAAAAAATCCCGCTAATCGCCTTCCCGGTAGCAGTGAGTTTGCAGTAGCAGTAAGCACGTCGGTGCTCTGCTGCTGCGGTAACCTTCGCAATTTTTCTTCTCTGCGATTTCAAGCTAAACCTTAGTTCCAAATCCTTATATCCAAATCCTTGTAAAAGTTTCGTGCCCGCAATTTGCCATCCAGGCGTTGCCGGAAAAATGTGAAGTCTGATACATTTTTTTTACAATTTGTTGACAACGTTGTCCTGCTGGGTGTAATTTCACCTCAGTCTTCAGGTTTACACATTTTTACAACGATAAATTCTGATGTGTTGACCAGAAAGCGTTACTGAAAACTGTTTTTCCTTGCTGAAAAGTATTTGGTTTTCATGAAGTCGATTTAATCAAAGTTGTGCTTTTTCCCTGCTTTGGCAAGGGTGCGTGTGTTTTTTCCAAATTTCATCCACTTTCTTTTATTGGGTATTCACTCAGGGTCTTTTATTGCCCGGGGGTTTGTGTTGCCGAAAAAAGTGAGGATGTGTTTTGTGTTACGCCTGTCTGTCGGATAAAAAAATACAAATGGAATGGGGCGGGCGGTGAGTTGTAAGGCTTGGTGATTGAGACTGGGAGATTCCCGATCGCGCAGCATTGAAGCTGCGCGATAACGGGGATGTGATAAAAAATATTTGAGGAAAATTCAATGAAACCCTTTAAAACATTAAAAGCGCTATCAACC
>DATIGS010000152.1:0-7942 GCA_035481425.1 Cellvibrio sp.
TTAATCAGAAACCTTCCTTAGGTATAAACGTTCCTTTACTCGCTTCATTAAGTTCAATAGACTGCCCACTTTCTTGTCGGGGTGCTGATGCAACGCATTGGCTGAGATATACCCGTCGACCTGATCCGGTTAGTACCGGCGTAGGGAACGAGAGCTTCCTGTCTTGGCATGTGTACAGTGCCCTGGTTTTTCCTCTCTTTTCCGCGTCATTGTTGATCGTTAATGAATTGCGGAAATTCAATGAACCCACTTATACAAACTCCCATAGCCCTGACTATTGCCGGTAGCGATAGCGGTGGCGGCGCCGGTATCCAGGCTGATCTAAAAACATTTTCTGCCATGGGCGTTTTTGGATGCAGTGTTATCTCTTCGTTGACCGCGCAAAACACCTTGGGTGTCCAGGGCGTGTTGCCAATTCCTCCGGCATTTGTGCAGCAGCAAATCCAATCTGTATTAAGCGATATTAAGGTCGGTGCGATTAAAAGCGGCATGTTGGCTACGGCCGATATTATCGCGGCAGTGGCTGACTCTTTAGCGGTTTATCCGCAGATTCCTTTTGTGCTTGATCCGGTAATGGTTGCAACCAGTGGCGATCGTTTACTGGCGGAAGATGCAATCCAGACACTGATTGAAAAATTATTGCCACTTGCAACTATCATCACGCCCAATTTGCATGAGGCCGCTGTGTTGTTAAATACATCGACTGCGCGCAATCCTGAACAGATGCAGCAACAAGGGGAAAAGATTCTTTCGTTAGGCGCTCGCGCTGTATTAATGAAAGGCGGCCATACCGATGCTGAGCAAGCAACCGATCTATTAATAACATCGACGGGCATTGAGGCTTTTTCAGCGCCGCGCATACAAACTAAAAATACTCACGGGACCGGTTGTACGTTGGCATCGGCAATCGCTGCGGGTTTGGCGAAGCAGTTATCGTTAGCTGATTCAGTAAAGCAGGCAAAAACTTATTTGCAGAATGCATTGATACATTCTGAAAAATTACACATAGGGCAGGGTTCGGGCCCGGTGCATCATTTCCATTCTTTTTACTAAAACAATGAATTAACACTTAGACAGGCCATTATTATGAATACCAGCGTCGATAAAATTCTCAGCCAAACCGCTGAAGTTGATAAGGCTTCAGTACAACCCTTCACCGGTTCACAAAAAATTTATGTGCAAGGCTCGCGTGCGGATATTCAGGTGCCTATGCGCGAAATTACCCTGGCTGATACGCCGACTGATTTTGGCGGCGAAAAAAATCCACCGGTTCGTGTGTATGACACTTCCGGTCCTTACACGGATCCGAACGTCACTATCGATTTACGTACCGGCCTGGGTGATGTGCGCACCGCGTGGATCGAAGAGCGTAACGACACCGAAATCCTGCAAGACAGCCATTCAGAATTTACCAAAGAGCGTTTGAACGACCATAGCCTGGATCACTTGCGTTTCAATTTGACCCGCTCACCGCGTCGCGCAAAACCGGGCATGAACGTATCGCAAATGCACTATGCGAAAAAAGGGATCATCACTCCAGAGATGGAATATATCGCGATTCGTGAAAACATGGCGCTCGCACAAGCGCGCGAATTGGGAGTGCTCAATCAGCAGCACAAAGGCATGAGTTTCGGTGCAAGTATTCCCGATGAAATTACTCCCGAGTTTGTGCGCGATGAAGTTGCACGTGGTCGCGCAATTATCCCGGCGAACATCAACCACCCGGAAGTGGAGCCGATGATTATCGGGCGAAATTTTCTGGTGAAAATTAATGGCAATATCGGCAACTCGGCGCTGGGTTCCTCCATTGAAGAAGAAGTTGAAAAACTGACCTGGGGTGCACGCTGGGGTGCAGACACAGTGATGGATTTGTCCACTGGAAAAAACATTCACGAAACGCGCGAGTGGATTATCCGTAACTCACATGTGCCTATCGGCACAGTACCTATTTATCAAGCATTGGAAAAAGTAAACGGCATTGCTGAAAACCTGACGTGGGAAATTTTCCGCGATACATTGATCGAGCAAGCAGAGCAAGGCGTAGATTATTTCACTATCCATGCGGGTGTATTGCTGCGCTATGTGCCGCTCACTGCCAAACGTGTTACTGGCATCGTGTCGCGCGGTGGTTCGATTATGGCCAAGTGGTGTCTGGCGCATCATCAGGAAAATTTCCTCTATACCCATTTCGAAGAAATTTGCGAAATCATGAAGGCTTATGATGTGAGTTTTTCCTTGGGTGATGGCTTGCGCCCAGGATCAATTGCCGATGCTAACGACGAAGCACAATTTGGCGAGCTTGAAACTTTAGGTGAATTGACGAAAATTGCATGGAAACACGACGTGCAGTGCATGATTGAAGGCCCAGGTCATGTGCCAATGCACATGATCAAAGAAAACATGGAAAAGCAATTGGAAGTCTGTGATGAAGCGCCGTTCTATACGCTTGGCCCATTAACGACTGACATTGCGCCGGGTTACGACCACATCACCTCCGGCATTGGTGCCGCTATGATTGGTTGGTATGGCTGCGCGATGCTTTGTTATGTAACGCCTAAAGAGCACCTGGGTTTGCCAAATAAAGATGATGTAAAAGAAGGCATCATCACTTACAAAATCGCCGCACACGCAGCGGATTTGGCAAAGGGGCATCCGGGTGCGCAATTGCGCGATAATGCCCTGTCAAAAGCGCGTTTTGAATTCCGTTGGGAAGACCAATTCAACCTCGGTCTTGATCCGGATACCGCGCGTTCTTACCACGATGAAACCTTGCCAAAAGATTCTGCAAAAGTGGCTCACTTCTGCTCTATGTGCGGCCCGAAATTCTGTTCAATGAAGATCACCCAGGAAGTGCGCGATTATGCTGCAAAAAATGGTACTGATATTTCAGTGATTGGTGAGCAAGACATCATCAAGATGATTGATGTTGAAGCTGAGATGAAACAAAAGTCGAAAGAGTTTTTGGAGCGCGGATCTGAGCTGTACCACAAAGTGTAATAATTAAGCCGCGATTTAATTATGTAGTAGTGCTTTGAGATTAATCCCTTTCTGTGAAGGGATTAATCATTTCAATAACGGGATTTATGAATGATCGAAAAACCAAAATTCAGCCGCGCGGATGTAGAAATTATTCGTCGTGAAGAAATGTATAAGCGATTTTTTCGCGTCGAAAAAATATTTCTTCGACATAAACTATTTGACGGCGGCTGGGGTAAAGAAATTGGTCGCGAGTTGTTTGTGCGGGGCGAGGCAGTTGCCGTTGTACTCTACGATCCCAGGAATGATTTAATCGGCATGGTGGAACAATTTCGTGTAGGCGCACTTGATGAACCCAATGGTCCCTGGTGTTATGAGGTGGTTGCAGGCATGCTGGAAGAGGGTGAGTCGCCAGAAGATGTTGCACGGCGCGAACTAATTGAAGAGGCAAATATACTACCCTATGCCATGGAATATATTTGTAACTATTTATCCAGCCCCGGTGGCTGCGATGAAAAATTACATTTATTTTGTGGCTTATGCGATTTAAGTCAAGCTGGCGGTGTTTACGGCTTGCCAGAGGAGGGGGAAGATATTCGCGTCCATGTATTGGCGGCGAATGATGTTTTTGCGGAATTACTAGGTGGTGCGTTTAATAACGCTGCGGCACTTATTTGTTTGCAATGGTTACAGATGAACCGCGAGCGTTTGCGTCGGCAATCAACAAACAATGAATAATTTTTTTCAACCATTGACTTAGTATCGAGTCTGGCTAACACTTCCACCAAGGGCGTTTAATCTTCGCGATGGCCGCCCGATCTTATATCCCATTTTCCATTTATTTTTTGGCGAATTTTTAAGGCCTCTATGTTCACACTGCGCGCCGCTAAAGTTCAACCTGCCTACGTTACTTACAAAGAACGTTATAAGGTGGATTTACCGTTGCAGATGGCCGAATGTGAAGCCAACTATGCCCGCCTGACCAAACTGCTCGCTAATCGTCAGCTGGACAAGTCTGTCAGCCAACCGGTCGAGCTTCGTTTTATGATTGCGCGCGGCCAGCATGAGTGGTTGCATGTATTGCGTATCATTGAGCGTTCTCCTTACACCACAACTCTGGAGTTGAGCCGCACCGCTATAGGTGACAGCTCCAACTGGCTTGCACTGCCCAAATTGACATTGCGCATGTATCACGATGCAAAGCTGGCTGAGGTTCTCGCATGGGAAGGGCACAAGCGCTTACGCCCGCGCTACGAATATCCCAACCAATCCATGTACCAAAGTGATGAGAAGTACCAGCTCAACCGTTTCCTTGGTGAATGGCTGACGCTATGCCTGGAGCATGGACACAGCTTGGATGACACTTTTTGCTTTGAATGAAACGGCGTTTGGTTTATTTTTGACCAATTTATGTCGCGTAGATTTTTGTCTCGATTGGGTAGAGATTTTTAAAATCCGCGCGGAATAATTCTCAACTTCCTCACAAAATTTACACTTATTGGCTGAAAAGGCACTGTTTTCCCTGCTTTCAGGGTGGCGTAAAGCGTGATTAGCGTATATCGTTGCGGATGAAACTTATCCATTTTGACACTTAAGTCCACCATATCCGAGTGGATAGTCCGTTAACTACAGTACCCGACATCGAAGGACGAGAGCCGCCAGTGCGTCTGATTCAAATAACCGATTGCCATTTGGGACCGCAGCATAGCGAAACCCTTTTGGGGTTAAATACCGACCAGAGCCTTAAGGATGTGCTTGAGCTTATCCAACAGGTTGAGCCGCGTTTTGATCATTTACTGTGTACCGGTGATGTCGCCAGTGCTGGTCATGTCGATTGTTATCGCCGTTTTGCCCAAACTATCCGGGCTCATTTTTCCCAATCTGTGAGCTGGCTTGCCGGTAACCATGACTCTGCCGATATTATGGAATCCGTACAGGATTCCCTTAATGTGCAGGGGCGTTTAATCGTATTGGATAAGTGGTTGTTGGTGCTGTTGGATTCCAGCGTCCCGGGGCAGGTTTATGGTCAACTGGCTGCAAGCGAGCTTGACTTCCTTGAGCATGTTCTTGAAGCGCACAGCGACAAACACATTATGATTTCCTTTCACCACCAGCCAGTGTTAGTGGGCAGTGCGTGGATTGACCAATATATCGTCCGCAATGCGGATGCATTCTTTCAATTGATCGACGCTTACCCCCAAGTAAAAATAGTCGTTTGGGGGCACGTGCATCAAGAATTCCAGGCCAAGCGCAATCAGGTCGCGCTACTTGCCACCCCATCTACTTGCGTGCAATTTAAACCCTTATGTGATGATTTTACCGTCGACACTCGCATGCCGGGTTATCGCTGGTTTGAATTGAATGACGATGGCACTTTTACCTCCGGTGTCACTCGTGTCACCAACAAACAATATGTGATCGATTACAAATCAGCTGGTTATTAATCGCCCATGGCTGCGTTGTTGTATATCCACGGTTTTCTCAGTTCCCCCTTATCCTTCAAAGCACAGCAAACCGCCCAATGGTTAGCTGTGCATCATCCCGAAATTGAATTTTATTGTCCCCAATTGCCGCCTTACCCTGCGCAAACTCAGGCTATTCTGGAAATGCTGGTTGAAAGTTTACTGCCGCAGCCCATTTATCTGATGGGCAGCTCTTTAGGCGGATTCTGGGCAACCTGGCTTGCAGAGAAATATAATTTACCGGCGGTGCTGATCAACCCTGCTGTGCGTCCGCAGGATTTTATGCCTGCTTATTTAGAGGTTGACCTGAAAAGTTATCACACCGATGATAGCTACCGCTTAAGCGCAGGGCATATCGACGAAATTATTGCAGCCGATGTTCCCGTTATGCGCCCGGACAATTATTGGTTGTTGGTACAAACGGGCGACGAAACGCTCGATTACCGGCAATCCGTACAAAAATACCACGCATGCAAACAGACGATAGAACAGGGCGGCGATCACGCCTTCCAGGGTTTTGAACGCTACTTCGACGATTGCATGAGCTTTTTCAACAAACGGCTTTTTTAGCGAATCGGCCTTTTTAAATTAATCAGTAAAAAGAAAATACGATGGCAAATTATTCCGCAGAAGATATTGAAGTACTCACAGGCTTAGACCCCGTTAAAAAGCGCCCCGGTATGTATACCGAAACCACGCGCCCAAACCATCTAGCGCAGGAAATTATCGACAACTCAGTCGACGAAGCGCTCGCAGGTCATGCAAAAACCATTAACGTTATTTTGCACAAAGACCAATCAATCACCGTGATCGACGACGGCCGCGGCATGCCAGTGGATATTCATCCTGAACAAGGCAAACCCGGTGTTGAAGTAATCCTGTGTACGCTCCATGCCGGTGGTAAATTTTCCAATAAAAATTACCAATTCTCGGGTGGTTTGCACGGCGTGGGTGTGTCGGTCGTAAACGCGCTCTCAGAAAAATTAATCGTTACTGTCAAGCGCGATGGCAATGTGTACCAAATGGGTTTTTCCAATGGCGATAAGGCCAGTGACCTGGAAATTATCGATACCTGCCCCAAGCGTCAAACCGGTACCAGCGTTCACTTTTTGCCGAATCCGGTTTACTTCGATTCAAATAAATTTTCCGTGAGCCGCATGCGTCATGTGCTGCGCGCAAAAGCGGTTTTGTGTCCGGGTTTATCGGTCACATTTTTGGATGAACAAACCGGTGAAAAAGATGAGTGGTATTACGAAGATGGTTTGAAAGATTATCTCGCCGGTGCAACTCAAGAATGGCTAACTCTACCGGAACAGCCTTTTGTGGGTGATTTCAGTGGCCAGACCGAAGCCGTTACCTGGGCTGTGCAATGGTTGATGGATAGTGGCGAGCTGGTGCAGGAAAGTTATGTCAACCTGATTCCCACAGCACAGGGCGGCACGCATGTTAATGGCTTACGCACTGGCTTGTTGGACGCGCTGCGCGATTATTGCGAGTTCCGCAATTTAATTCCGCGCGGTATTAAGCTCGCGCCAGAGGATTTATGGAATGCCTGCTGTTATGTGCTCTCATACAAGCATGCCGATCCACAATTTTCAGGCCAAACCAAAGAGCGTTTAACCTCGCGCGAAGCGGCTGCATTTGTGTCTGGTATTGCAAAAGACGCATTTGCGCTCTGGCTTAACCAGCACACAGAAGATGGCGATAAACTTGCCGAGTTTTGTATTAGCAACGCACAAAAACGTGTGCGCGCGAGTAAAAAGATCGAGCGCAAGCGCGTGACCCAAGGTCCTGCCTTGCCCGGCAAATTAGCAGACTGTTCAAGTGGCGATCCGGCACGCAGCGAATTGTTTTTGGTAGAAGGTGATTCCGCGGGCGGCTCTGCAAAACAGGCGCGCGACCGCGAATACCAGGCGATCATGCCGCTGCGTGGAAAAATTTTGAATACCTGGGAAGTTGACTCGGGCGAAATTCTTGCAAGCCAGGAAGTACACGATATTTCCGTCGCGATCGGTATGGATCCCGGCAGCGAAGATTTGAGTGAATTGCGCTACCACAAAATTTGCATCCTCGCCGACGCCGACTCGGATGGTTTGCATATCGCTACACTATTATGTGCGCTCTTCGTAAAACATTTTCCAGTGCTGGTGCGTAATGGTCACGTGTTTGTTGCTATGCCACCGCTATATCGTATCGATATCGGCAAAGAAGTTTATTACGCACTCGATGAGGGTGAGAAAAACGGTGTGCTTAACCGCATTGCTGCCGAAAATAAAAAAGGCAAACCCAATGTGCAGCGCTTTAAGGGTTTGGGTGAGATGAACCCGCTGCAGTTGCGCGAGACCACTATGGCGCGCGACACCCGCCGCTTGGTACAACTCACCATCGGTGAGGAAGATGGCACTATGCAGGTCATGGATATGATGCTTGCGAAAAAGCGCGCCGGCGACCGTAAAACCTGGTTGGAAGAAAAAGGTAATTTAGCGGAAATCGCTGTGTGATAA
>DATIGS010000153.1:0-5303 GCA_035481425.1 Cellvibrio sp.
AAAAGAATATTTTCTTCCTTTTGCATGTGCTGCTCTAATTCTTGTGCCATCAGTAGCAAATGCTCACTCAAGCCATGGGGGCAGTCGGGTTTGTCGGCATGTACACGTTCCACTTTATTGGCCAAGCGCAACAGTTCAGGCAATTCAGTGCGGTGTACTTGATGAAAATTTTCCAGAATGTAATCAATTAACTCGGGCAAGGGCATTGTTTCTGTTGCAGGTGTTTCGTCTTTATTGGCAATTGCTAATAGCGCATTTGCAATAGTTTCACTGTCCAGATTTTTCTCTTCCGCTGCACGAAGCAGGCTTTTATTGCCACCACAGCAAAAATCTAATCCATGGTGATGAAAAATAGCGGTAGCGCCGGGAATTTTTCGTGCTAGTTGCCCCAGACTTCTGTTGAGCAAGTCGTGTGCTGTTTCTAAACTCATGGTGTAACCCTCGCAAGCTAAAACGGTTTATTGCATTAGCGTTGATGTTGGTACCGAAAAATCATAACCTTCTATTTTGGCGTCGTTAATTAATTGCTGAATGTATTGTGCTATGGCTTTGTGGCGAACTCGCTCCTGTAAAAATTGTGCGATCTTGGTTTTTACATCATCGAATTTCAGTGCTTGCCCTGGTGTTATGCGATTCACTTTCACAATATGAAACCCATAGCGGCTTTCCAGGGGTTGGTGATGTAAGCCGACTGGCAGGAGCAATAATTGCCGTTCAAACTCAGGCACGGTTTGGCCGCGGCTGATAACCGCCAAGTCTCCGCCTTCTTGTTTAGACGGGCAGGCGGAGTGGGTTTGTGCAAGTTGAGCAAAATCCTGCCCCAGTTGCAATTTTATCAACAGGGCTTCAGCATCTTGTTTTGCCGTAATACGCGCTGCTTCATCGTCCGGTGCCGCAGCGATTAAAATATGCTGCAATTCAAGCAGTGGTGAACTCATAAAACGTTGAGTATTGGCGCGGAAGTATTGTTGGCATGCCTGCTCGTCTGCAGTAGGTAATTGCACTTCTTGGGCAAGTAAGGCCTCAATAAAATCTTCATCGGAAGCCTCGGCGTTGTTGTCGCCTACTTGTAACTCCAGCTGTGCCGCACGTTGGCGTAACAACTCACTAATAATTAGCGTCTCGGCGGCTTTAATCATCGCTTCACGCTGTGAATCCGCTGGGTGGTATTGCATTTCAGCCAAAATATGTTGTTCGCTGATGGTGGCTTGATTGACTTGAATCATCGATTTCTCTCCGGTGCGTTATTTACGTTTGCCGTTAATGCCAGGCTTTTTTGCGCACAATTTGATAACGGCGCCCTACGTATTTCACCGGCACGCTAAATACATGAACCAAGCGGCTGAAGGGAAACACCACAAATAAACTCATTCCCAAAAACACATGGAGTTTATAAATCCAGTGTACTGAAGCTATATCGGATGCAGCTTGCGCAGGATCAAAGGTGGCGATGTTTTGTGCCCAGCTCATTAACAACAACATCTCTTCGCCATCGGTATGCTGTGCAGAAATAAAAATAGATCCCAATCCTAATATTAATTGTGCGTAGAGTAGCAGCAATACCGTAATATCCATATTGCTGCTAGTGGCTCGAATACGAGGGTTGAATAAACGGCGACGCAATAGAATGGTTAATCCAATAAAACAAATTACCCCAAAAACGCCACCGAGCGTCATAGCGATAAGTTGTTTATGATGGGCGTGAATGCCAAGCAGATGCCAAACTTCAACGGGTGTTAACAAACCAACAAAGTGACCCAGCAATACCGTAATAATACCTACGTGAAATAAACGGCTACCGGTTTTAAGTTGCTTACTTTCTAACAACTGGCTGGAGCTGGCCTTCCAGGTGTATTGTTCGCGGTCGTAGCGAATCCAACTGGCTATAAAACAAATGATCAGTGCCAGATAAGGGTAAAGTCCAAAGAATAATGTGTTGAGATAATTCATAACAGCTCCTATTACCGCGCACTGGCTTGTAAGTTGAGTAATTCATCGACGTTGAGAAATTCGACATGATCACGACTTTGTTGAGGTGTGGGGCGCGAGGTTGAACTGCTGCAGCTTTCGGAATTTTTTTCTGCACCGAAATTCACCACTTCTTCTTCCCAAACTTTATCCAAAGCTTCGGGAGTGTCATCGCGTTTTTCTTGCTCTAATTGCGCATGTAATTCGTCGAGATTCACCTCAACACCGGAGAGCAAAATCAAACAGTGAAATAATCCGGCATAGGGGTTATTGCGTTTTTCCAAGCGACATGCCAGTACTGCCAAAATTGGGGCAACTTCCTCAAGCCCAATACGTGCATTTTCTTCACCCTGGGTCGATAAAAACTCCAGGTACAGCGGTAAATAGTCGGGTAATTCTTTTACTCCTATATCCAAACCGGCATCCCGGTATTGCTGTTGCAAATTCACCATGGCCTGACCTCTATCGCGTGATTCGCCATGGATATGTTCAAACAAATGCAGTGAAAGTGCGCGTCCTCGCTCGAACAAACTGTCATAGGTCGATTGCAAATCCAGAAGCGGCGTGTGTGCGTAGTACTTTAAAAATTCATCTAAAAATGTGTTTATTTGTTGTTTGTGTTGCGAAGGTGTTTCTATTAACTGCATACCTATACGCAATACTGCTATCAGCTCGTCGGAGTTGTCTTCCGGGTAATCCATCAGGAGTGATAAAACGGTTAATAATTTCATGGGCCTTACTCCTGAATCGAAACGGGAATGACTTGGCGAACCCCTTTGGCTTTAGTGCCGAATAGGCTCACATCATTGTTGCCATCGCCACAGCCATTACCAAAACTAAAACCGCAACTGCTTTTTAAATCGTAGGCATTTTCGGCATAGGCGCGGTGACTGGTGGGTACTACAAAACGGTCTTCGTAATTGGCGATCGCCATATAGCGATACATTTCCTCTACCGTTGCTACATCCAGTCCGACTTGTTTAAGCACTTCCAAATCCTGCACACCATCCACATGTTTGCTGCGCATATAAGCGCGCATAGCAATCATGCGTTCCAGTGCATGTTCAACCGGTATTTCATCGCCCGCTGTTAATAAATTAGCGAGATAGCGCAGGGGAATACGCAAGGATTTCAAATCAGGTATTTCACCATTCATACCCACATGCCCCGCTTGCGCAGCGTTTTGAATGGGTGATAGTGGTGGGATATACCAAACCATGGGCAGAGTGCGATATTCAGGATGCAGCGGTAGTGCGACTTGCCAATCGACCGCCATTTTGTAAACGGGCGAACGCTGTGCGGCTTCAATCCACGCCTGTGGAATACCTTCTGCCTGAGCAGCGGCGATAACGCCGGGTGAATTGGGGTCAAGAAAAATATCCAACTGCGCCTGATATAAATCTTTTTCACTCGCCACACTGGCGGCTTCAGCAATGCGATCAGCATCGTACAAGAGCACACCCAAGTAGCGAATGCGGCCCACACAAGTTTCCGAGCAAACAGTAGGTTGGCCTGCTTCAATTCGTGGATAACAGAAAGTACATTTTTCTGATTTTCCGCTTTTCCAGTTGTAATAGATTTTTTTGTAGGGGCAGCCGGATACACACATGCGCCAGCCGCGACATTTGTCTTGGTCGATTAATACAATGCCGTCTTCTTCGCGTTTATAAATCGCCCCGGAAGGGCAAGAGGCAACACAGGCCGGGTTTAAGCAGTGCTCACACAACCTCGGCAAATACATTAAAAAAGTTTTTTCAAATTGACCATAAATTTCGGTTTGCACTACATCATTGAAATTTTTGTCTTTTCTACGTTTTGCGAATTCGGTGCCGAGAATTTCCTCCCAGTTTGGCCCCCAATTAATTTTTTCCATGCGCTGGCCGGTAATTAATGAGCGGGGGCGGGCGGTAGGCTGGTGCTCGCTTTTGCCTGCGGTGTGCAGGTGTTGGTAATCAAAGTCAAAGGGTTCGTAATAATCGTCAATTTCCGGAAGATCCGGATTGGCGAAAATATTAGCAAGCACTCTCAATTTGCCACCGATACGCGGTGTTAATTTTCCGTCAGCGCTACGCTGCCAGCCGCCTTTCCATTTGTCCTGATTTTCCCACTCTTTGGGAAAACCAACACCAGGTTTTGTTTCTACGTTGTTAAACCAGGCGTATTCCACACCTTCGCGTGAAGTCCACACATTTTTGCAAGTAATAGAGCAGGTGTGGCAACCGATACATTTATCCAGGTTCAACACCATGCCAATCTGGGCACGAACTTTCATTTTTTTGCCTCTGTAATTTGAGAAATTTTTTGGGGAAGACCCCCCTCCTAGCCTCCCCCCTTCATAAGGGGGAGGAATGGAACCCCCTCCTGAATGGTTCCTTCCCTTTTTTAAGGGGATGGTTAGGGTGGAGTTAAGGTGTATCTAACCAATCCACTTCTTTCATTTTTCTCACTACAACAAATTCATCACGGTTGCAGCCAACGGTACCGTAGTAGTTAAAACCGTAAGCCTGTTGTGCGTAGCCACCAATCATATGCGTAGGTTTCATAATCGCGCGGGTCACTGAGTTGTGCATGCCACCGCGTGTTTTAGTGAGCGACGAACCGGGCATATTAATAATGCGTTCCTGGGCGTGGTACATGAGGCTCATGCCTTGCGGAACACGTTGCGATACGACGGCGCGCGCAGAAATTGCCCCGTTGACGTTGAAGACATCAATCCAGTCGTTGTCCTCAATGCCCGCCGCTTTTGCATCGATTTCGCTCATCCACACTATCGGGCCGCCGCGCGACAGGGTCAGCATTAACAAATTGTCGCTATAGGTACTGTGAATGCCCCATTTTTGATGTGGCGTAATCCAGTTCAAAATAATTTCTTTGTTGCCGTTAGGTGTGCGGTTCATCACCGGGCCAACGGTTTTTAAATTGACCGGCGGTTTGTAACAACACAACTGCTCGCCAAAATCGCGCATCCATTCATGATCCTGATAAAACTGCTGGCGGCCGGTGATGGTGCGCCATGGAATTAACTCATGCACATTGGTATAACCCGCGTTGTAAGAAACGTGTTCATCTTCCAATCCCGACCAGGTAGGTGCGGAAATAATTTTTCGCGGTTGGGCAACAATATCGTGGAAGCGAATTTTTTCGTCTTCTTTCGGTTTGGCTAAATGGGTGTGATCGCGCCCGGTAATTTTTGAAAGGGCATCCCAGGCTTTTACCGCAACGTGGCCGTTGGTTTCCGGTGCGAGCGATAAAATTACTTCGCAGGCATCAATCGCCGTTTCAATTTTTGGTCGCCCTTGATGCGCACCTTCTTCAGTATGAGTGCGATTTAATTT
>DATIGS010000154.1:0-5272 GCA_035481425.1 Cellvibrio sp.
GTATCAGCACCTGAACGTGCCGCCACACGGGCAGCGCGCACTTTGGTGATCATGCCACCGCGCCCTAATGCACCGCCGGTACCGCCTGCCATTTGTTCGAGGCGGGTATCATCTGCAGCAATTTCACTGAGCAATTGTGCATCGGGATTATTGCGCGGGTCGCTGTCGTACATGCCTTTTTGATCGGTAAGGATTACTAACAAATCGGCTTCCAATAAATTCGCCACCAGCGCACCGAGCGTATCGTTATCGCCAAAACGAATTTCTTCAGTCGTTACCGTATCGTTTTCATTAATCACCGGCACCACATTAAAACCCACCAGGGTTTTTAAAGTGGAACGCGCATTTAAATAACGCTGGCGCGAAGAGAGATCATCGTGATCGAGCAGCACTTGCGCAGTGAGCAAACCATAGCGCTGGAATTCCACTTCATAGGTTTGGATCAAACTCATTTGCCCGACGGCCGCCGCCGCTTGCAATTGATGAATTTCAGTGGGGCGCGCCGCCCAACCCAAACGGCGCATTCCTGCAGCAACCGCACCCGATGACACCAACACCAATTCAATGCCGCGCAAACGCAGCTCGGCCATTTGTTTTACCCAGCCAGCAATCGCTTCAGCGTCCAGGCCTTTGCCATCGTTGGTCAACAGTGCGCTGCCAATTTTTACTACCCAGCGTTTCGCTTGGGGAATAATGTCTCTTTTGCTCATGTATCTTTATTCTCAGGAGAAATAATTGCTCAAGAATGGGTTGTTCAGAGATAGCCGTTAAATCGATATGCAAAAAACACCCGGCTCTGAATGCAACACGCCCGGTGCAAGGCCGGGCGTGAGGTTACACTATTTTGCACTTAGCGCTAATCGTTCTGCCTTAGTGATTAACGTAAATAACTTCAACATCGTAATCATCTTCATTGAAATTATCGTCGTCATCTTCACCGCGTGCGCGGCGCGCTTCGCGCTGGGCCTCACGCAATTCCTCAATGCGATCACGCGCTTCCTGTGCCATTTGGTTTTGCATTTCCAATTCGCGCTCGCGCGCTTCAGGATTGGATTTTTCTTCTTCCCAGATTTCTTCAAGCAAATCCATCGCCTTGCCTGCCAAGGGCATGGTGCCATCGCGGTTCAACGCAGAGATGCGGAACACTGGACCGGTCCAGCCCAGATCGTCGATCACTGCCTGGCAACGCGCTTCCACTTCGTCGGGCGGCAGCAGGTCGATCTTATTGAGCAGTAACCAGCGATCGCGCTTGGCAAGAGTCGGACTGAATTTTTCCAACTCGTTGGCGATGATGCGCACATTGTCAGCAGGATTGGATTCATCCACCGGTGCCATATCCACCATATGCATAAGCACGCGGCAGCGGGTCAAATGCTTGAGGAAACGCACACCAAGACCTGCACCTTCCGCCGCGCCTTCGATCACACCGGGAATATCGGCGATTACAAAACTGCGATGCTGTTGCACTTTCACTACACCTAGGTTTGGCACCAGGGTGGTGAACGGATAATCCGCCACTTTAGGTTTTGCTGAACTCACCGCGCGGATAAAACTGGATTTACCGGCATTCGGCAAACCGAGCATGCCCACATCGGCCAGTACTTTTAATTCAAGTTTCAGGTTGCGCATTTCACCCGGTGTACCCGGAGAAGTTTTGCGCGGGGTGCGATTGGTACTGGTTTTAAAGCGGGTATTGCCCAAACCATGGAAGCCGCCTTGTGCGACTTTTAATTTTTGACCGTTTTCAGTCAAATCGCCGAATACTTCTTCAGTGTCTATATCGATAACGGTTGTACCCACCGGAACAGGCAAAAACAGATCGGCACCTTTTGCACCGGTACAATCTTTACTGCCACCTTTTTCGCCATTTTCAGCGCGATACTTGGGTACGAAGCGGTAATCAATCAGCGTATTCAGGTTTTCATCGGCAACCAGATAGACGCTACCGCCGTCACCGCCGTCACCGCCATCGGGGCCGCCTTTGGAAATAAACTTTTCCCTCCGGAAGCTCATAAAGCCGTTGCCGCCATTACCGGCTTCGACATGGATGGGTGCTTCATCAACAAATTTCACAGCTAACTCCAGAGGGATATAAAAACAGAAATTTAAAATTATTCGCTCGTTGCGAACAGGCCAACTCACCAGCCTGAATATAAAAAAGCCCTGACGTTTTCGGCAGGGCTTTTTTATTGTTCTTCATGTTGCCCACTGCACACAGCAGGCCAGGCTAAATTTTAGCGCAATATTAAGCAGCAGGAATGATGCTTACGTATTGACGGCCAAAAGCGCCCTTAACTTCGAACTTAACGTGACCGTCCACTTTCGCGAACAGAGTGTGGTCTTTACCCAGACCCACGTTTACACCAGCGTGGTATTTGGTACCGCGTTGACGAACAATAATGCTGCCGCCAGAAATCAATTCACCGCCGAAAGCTTTAACACCAAGGCGTTTCGCTTCTGAATCGCGACCGTTACGGGAACTACCTACCCCTTTCTTGTGAGCCATTTTCCAGTCTCCTCAATTAACCGTTGATTGCAGTGATTTTCACTTCAGTGAACCACTGACGATGACCTTGACGCTTCATGTGGTGCTTACGACGACGGAATTTGATGATCTTCACTTTGTCGGCACGGCCATGAGCAACCACTTCAGCAGTAACCGTTGCACCTTCAACAACAGGAGCGCCAATCTTGACGTCTGCGCCGTTAGCAACCAGGTACACTTTGTTGAATTCAACAACGCCACCAGTGGTGAAATCGATTTTTTCGAGTTTGAGGGTTTCGCCCACAACTACGCGATGTTGCTTGCCACCGCTTTCAAAAATTGCATATGCGCTCATTGTATGCTCCAAGACGCTGGACGACACGAAGTAGCCGGGCGACATGCCTATGGCGTTTGAGACTAGCGTCGTATACCTGTTTTTACAGGGGCGGCGATTGTATGCCAATGGCACACTTATCTGCAAGCCAAAACCTGTTTATTTTATGAGCTGCAAACCTCGCATCCAGGCTTCAAGCGCCAGCGGCCAGTTGGACACACTGCCCTGCCCCTGAATCATCCCGACACCATGAATACTGGTTTGGTAGACATGCAGCTCAGACTGCTTGTTGTACTTTTGCACTTCGGTGAAAAACGCGAGGCTGTTGCCGACCGGAACTGACTGGTCGCCAATGCCGTGCAACATAAATACCGGCGGGATCTTATCGGTGACTTGAACTTGCAATGAATTCTCGTGCACCAGCTTGGGATCGGGGTTATCGCCCAGCAACGCCTTGCGCGATCCGGCGTGGGCATCAGGCCCCTCGATAGTGATAACCGGATAGCCGAGGATGGCGAAATCCGGGCGGGCACTGACCGCCCCCAAAGCATCGCCAGGATCACCGTTGAAATCGAAACGGGTAGTCACACTCGCCGCCAAATGGCCGCCAGCAGAAAAGCCAATCACCCCGATTTTGGTTGGGTCGATCTTCCATTCCGCTGCGTTTTTGCGCACCAGCCGCACCGCGCGCTGGGCATCCAGTAGTGGCGCGGGAAAGCCGTACTCCTGCATCCGGTACTTGACCACAAACGCCGCTACCCCACGCGCCGCAAACCATTTGCCGATGTCATAGCCCTCATGGTTTATCGCCATGCGCACATAACCGCCGCCAGGAAAAATCACTACCGCAGTGCCGTTGGGATTTTCCGGCCAATAGGGAATAAACGATGGGTTATCGACCGCATAAACGCGCTGGTCTTTTACATGTTCGCGGTCGGGTTTGACCAAAGGTTTTTCCGCCCACAGGTACACGGGCTCGGCCGGTAGCTTATTCACAGGTTGATTCACGGGGTTGGCAACTCCAACGGTCGATAGGCAGGTTAATAGCAGCAGGGCAAACGCGCCGAAAGCGCGACGCAGGAATTCAGACATGGGTTCTCTCGCTCGTTCTTATAAATAGGTGTAACTATCATGAATAGATGTAACTATCTTAAAAAGGTGTAACTATCAGGCAGGCGAGCGAGAGCTTAACAAACTTACTACAGGAATGTTGCCCGCGAATGGGCAGCGACGTGCGCTGTCAATGGCGGAATTGCGACTCCTCATCTTCCCACCAGTGATTGAGCCGCCATTCGACCCGAGTTGGATCCGCCGCCTGCAACAGCCAGTCGCCGGTCATTACTTCCAGCTCCGTCAGGCCCAACTTCATATCGCCCCAAAACCCTTGGGCATCTTCACGGACATAGGCTTTGGCAAGATCAACCTCTTCCCCCAACATCTGCTCGGCGGTGAGTTCGAGTTTGACCAGATCGTCGATGGCATCCGTAGACCCGGAACCAGAGGGGATCTGGGAAGCATGATAAGGATTATTCACTGGTTTATTAGTCAGATTGTCAGTCGGCTTCATGGAAAATAGCTCCCGCTTTCGCTTCAAGATATTTATACCCACACAGGCAGTACAGCCTCTATAATCACCGCCTTTCTCAACTTTTACCTTTTTACCCTTAGTAGAAAGTCCACATTAAGTATAGGCCTTAGATTCCAATGCAAGAGCGCCCCATGCAAGAACAATACACTCCCGCCGAAGTTGAAGCCCAAGCCCAGCAATACTGGGAAGAACACCAAAGCTTCAAGGTTATTGAGGATCGCAGCAAAGAAAAGTTCTATTGCCTGGCGATGTTTCCCTACCCGAGCGGCAAGCTACACATGGGGCACGTGCGCAACTACACCATCACCGATGTGATCGCCCGCTACCAGCGCATGCAGGGCAAAAACGTATTGCATCCTATGGGTTGGGATGCCTTCGGCCTGCCGGCAGAAAACGCCGCGCTGCAACGCAATACAGCGCCAGCGGCCTGGACCTATTCCAATACCGACCATATGCGCGGCCAGTTGAAACAACTCGGTTTCGGTTTTGACTGGTCGCGCGAGCTGACCACGTGCAAGCCCGAATACTACAAATGGGAGCAGTGGTTCTTTACCCGCCTGTACGAAAAAGGGCTCGTCTACAAACGCATGGCGACGGTGAACTGGGATCCGGTCGACCACACCGTACTCGCCAACGAGCAGGTAATCGATGGGCGCGGCTGGCGTTCAGGCGCATTGGTTGAGCGCAAGGAAATCCCGCAGTGGTTTATCAAGATTACCGCCTACGCCGAAGAATTATTGGGAGATCTGGACAAGCTCCCGAACTGGCCCGAACAAGTAAAAACCATGCAGCGCAACTGGATCGGCAAAAGTCGCGGCCTGGAAATGCATTTTGACTTAGCCGCGCCAGTTGGTGAGCATACCGG
>DATIGS010000155.1:0-6713 GCA_035481425.1 Cellvibrio sp.
CCCACTTCAAGGAAAAGGAACACAACAAGGCGTTTTATCAACTTTGCCGCCATATGGAGCCGAATTACTACCAATACGAATTTGATTTGCGCCTATACCTGACCCAATTGGATTTATTTGGGGATATTTATTAACTCCAGCCAACTGCAAATGTCAGGGCGATTCAAACAGCAGCGCCAAATGATCCAGGCAACCGCCCCAGCCCCATTCATGTTTACTGCGTGTTTCTTCATCCGGAAACTGGGTGTGCGTGAGCGTAAGTTCAGTGCGATTGGGCGATAACTCGCGAAAATCCAATTCGACCAGACTGTCCCGAATTAAATGGGAGTTCCAAGTGAAGGCGATGTGGTGGTAGCGGTCAATTGCCCGATAGTCGCCATAGTGCCTGTAGCTACCGGCCTCCATATGCATAATCACCTCGAAACTGCCGCCTACCGTAAAACTGTTGGTTACGCTGCAGGGCTCTTCTGTTTGTTGGACGGCGAAAAACCACTTCACCATCAATGACGGTTTTGACCAGGCATCAAATAGCTGGCGCTTGCTACAGGGAAGTACGCGTTTGATAACAATTGGATCCATCATGCCTCTCCTTTCCAGAATCGATTTTCTACCATCAAGTATTCAGGTTTCACCAAGCTTTAGGATTGTGATTAATGGTGCAACTTAAGATGCGCTTCAAGCTCGTCCAACCTTCCCGCCCAAAAAGTTGCATGCATCGCAATGTAATTTGCCACTTCACGCCATACATCAAAATTAAGATGACAGTAAACCTCGCGCCCATTGCGTGTTTTATAGAGGAGATTGGCCAGCTCCAATGAGGCAATGTGTTTTGATGTGGCGCTCAGTTTCAAATTAACTATCGCCGCGAGTTGTTTCACCGATTTCGGTCCAGCCGCAAGCTCAGCCAGGAGCACGCGCCGCCGGCGGTCTGAAAGCGCAAAAAAAATTGCGTCGAGTCGATCTTCAGTTTCCATATTTGGAAAGCATTATCCGAAATTGGTCAAAAACAAGTTTAAAAATATAGACAAATCAATAAGTTATTAACTTCATACATTTTCTGCCAAAGTGTTTTAACTGCATGGCAGATGCTTAGAATAGCTTAACAGATGGCCACTCCGGCACATCACTTACAGAGGGAAATAGTTATGTCTAACATCTGTTTAACATTCGGCACCAATACAACCGCCACCAAAGTTATGGATGCCTTAACCAGCATAGATGGCCTCGCTGGTTGGTGGACCCATGAAACGACTGGCAACCCAAAACAGGGAGGTGTTGTGTCATTCACCTTCGGGAATAATGGCGGCTTTGATATGCGTGTACTTAAAAGCGATGCACAACAAGTGCAGTGGGAATGCATTAAAGGCCCGGACGATTGGCTTGGTACGCACATTGAGTTCGATATACAAACCCGCGATACCCACAACCAGATCATGTTCCGCCATAAAGGATGGGCGAGTGAAAATCCGTTCTTTCACCACTGTTCCACCAAGTGGGCGACGTTTTTATTGAGCCTGCGCGATTATGTCGAAAAAGGCAAAGGTCAACCCTACCCTGACGACGTAAAAATCGAAGCGGCCGGCATGTAAAAAAACAAGCCCTGAAACCATGCGATTTAACACTCGCATGGTTTCCTTTTACTGCCGGTTAAACGCTAATAATTGATCCGGCTTATCGGTAAATACTGCATCTATGCCGAGCGCCATCAGGTCTTTCCAATCATCTTCATGATTGACGGTGTAAACCCAATTTTTTAACCCACGCTGTTGCGCATCCTGAATTAATTCGGGCGTGATAAAACTCAGATGAGTATTGAACGAGTAAGCCTTGAGCGGAGCACAGCAGGCGGCGTAATCAAGTGGGATGCCTTCGATTAATACACCACGCTTTACCTGGGGCAGTTGCTGCATAGCCTGGAAGAGCTGCTGATGATCAAAACTGGAAATAATGTATTGCTCGTAGTTACCGCGATGGGAACTCACATAGTCTTCCAGTACACGCGTTAATACGGGTACCGAATTCGCACCTTTGATTTCAATATTAAGCAGGGCTTTATCACCCACCAATGTCAATATTTGTTGCAAGGTCGGGATAGGCTCGCCGTTTTCCAAACGCTGTTGGAGCAGGTAATCCAGTGATCGGTCGGTGATAATCCCCTCGCCGGAAACTACCCGCCCTAATCGACGATCATGGGTGACCAATAGTTCGCCATCGATATGAAATATGTCGATTTCGATAGCATATACGCCAAGCTCGAGTGCGCGACTAATGGCTGCCAAACTGTTTTCCGGCAGTGAAGCCCCGGCAAAATGGGGGCCGCCGCGATGGGCAATACATAACAAGGGTTTCATAAAGCGCTCTTTCAGTGTTTCAACCGGTATAATGCCGCACTATCATTTTGAACTCGTGCGCCCGTCGGATTATGGCAGTCGCCTTTTGAATCATCAACGCAGGTACCCGTGTGGACAGGTTTCCCCGTTTAGAAGAAATTATTACGCATTCCGTATTCTCCAAATTAGTGGCCGTCACTGTTTGTATATTGGCGTTTTATTTAGCCGCAAAATTGCTAAACAAAATTATTCGCGATGTCAGCGTGCGCCGGGCATTAGGTGATTTACGTGTGCTCTACATGACCCGCCTGATGAATATCGGCATGGTGTTCTGCTGCATCGTAGTGATGTGCCTGATCGTAGGCCTTGGCTACAGCGAAATTTCGGTGTTCCTGTCTTCTATTTTTGCTGTAGTCGGCGTCGCGCTCTTTGCCCAGTGGTCGATCCTGAGCAACGTTACCGCCAGCATGATTATTTTTTTCGGCTTTCCGTATAAGGTAAATGACCATATCAAAATCCTCGATAAAGACGACGATATGAACGGTATTATCGTGGAAATCACCATGTTTCATGTGATCTTGAGACGCGAAGACGGCAACCTGATTACCTATCCCAACACCCTCATTTTGCAAAAAGCGGTGCTGAAAATTGATTATCCGTTGGTAGAACCTATCGCCGAGAATAATGAAGATCTGGCCGCTGTACCGCTGGAGCAGATGCGGCTGGAAACCGAGCCGAAACAGCGACAGTCCAACTGATCAATTTCCTGCTACAAGGATGTTGATGAATCAACATCATTCAGACTGTTATCCATCATTCCATTGCGGATACGCATCCTACAGGTCGCATCCTGGGGGAATTTTACGTGCTATTTATGTTAGCGCAATCAAAAACCATTTACCGCCGCGAAACCCATATATATAGTCGCCGCCGCTGATTTTTTCAGCATCAAGAAACACAACATTACTATCCAGAAGATAGCGCTTTCAGCGACCTGGCTCCGCCCGGAACCCTTCGCCCAAATAAAATCCAAACTCTAACAATAACGGAGAACTCGAATAATCATGCAATCCCTGATCAAGACCTGCACCCTTCCCCTGTTGGTACTCAGCCTGACCGCATGCGGCGGCGGCGGTGGCGGCAGCACACCAACTTCAGTCAGTTCAGCACCCGCCAGTTCTGCCGCGCCTTCAAGTGTGGCGGCGTCATCCAGCAGCCTTGCGGCAGATAGCGAAACCACGCAAACCGCAAGCAGCGTAAACGGTTATTCCTTCGCCAAAATCGATAACTGCGGCAAAGGTATCAGTGCCGCCAACAAAACCTTCGCCATTTTTGCGGACTACGATGGCGGCGTATCTGAGCAAAGTATGTCCAGCCTCAACATCACCGGCTGGAATCACACCACCAATGGCAGCACCACAGAGTGGACCAATTTGAAATTGGCCGGCAGCAATTACGGCTTCAATAGCAAAGCCAAAGTAAATAGCAGCTGTAATGATGTTGACACGCTCGATATGGTATTGGTGAAAAAAATCGCCGATTGGGATCACCAACATGCCAATGGTTTTGAACGCAATATCCTGGCGTTCGGTTACAAATTCGGTGATATCGAAAACCTGGTATTCGATGTAAAAATCAACAGCGCCAAAACCAGTGTCCCCAGCATAGATAGCCTGAAAACCACTTATTCCAGCTATGTGAACGCCGCCACTGTAGATGCACTGGAAGACGGCAAAGTGAATGTCGGCATCACGCTCGGCGATAGCACCAATTTGAATGGCGCGATCATTTTCCAACTGGATCAAACTGCATTGAGCGATCAATGGGTACGTGTGACTATCCCGATGAGCAAGCTGTCGTTCTATCAAGAGGTTAATTACGTGCGCACGGCCAAAACATTGGCAGAACTGAGCAATGTAGTGATCAACCGCATGTTGGTTGTAGGCGAAACCAAAAGCGGTGCCGTACTGCGCGGCAACATAAATCCCTGGAGTAGCAGTGTTCCGGAGACCTTTAAAGAAATGGATTTAAGCTTTAAGAAAATTGAATTCCAATTGAAATAATCCGCGGCACTATCTGCTATAAAAACCACAGCAAAAAAAAGGGGCGATGAATAACCCATCGCCCCTTTTTTAATTGCATGATGGTTTTTATTTCAAATCAAACCTATCTGCATTCATCACTTTCACCCAGGCTGCAACGAAGTCTTTAACAAACTTCTCGCGGTTATCATCCTGTGCATACACCTCAACATACGCGCGCAAAATTGCGTTGGAACCAAATACCAAATCAACACGAGTTGCGGTGAATTTTACATTGCCATTGCTGCGTTCAACGATGTTGTAACTGTTTTTGCCGGTGGGCTTCCATTGGTAAGCCATATCGGTGAGGGTGACGAAAAAGTCATTGCTCAATACACCAACTTTATCGGTGAACACACCATGTTTACTACCGCCGTAATTGGTGCCCAACACGCGCATACCGCCGACCAATACGGTCATTTCCGGCGCGGTCAATCCCATTAACTGCGTGCGATCCAACAACAATTCTTCCGGTTGGACTGCATAATCTTTTTTCGTCCAGTTGCGGAAACCATCGTGAATCGGCTCCAGCACCTCAAAAGATTCTGCATCGGTTTGCGCATCGGTTGCGTCACCGCGCCCTGCAGCAAACGGCACGGTGATATTCACCCCCGCATCGCGCGCCGCTTTTTCAACAGCAGCGGTTCCACCCAATACAATCAAATCGGCGATGCTGATTTTTTTGCTTGAGGCGGATTGGATTCCCGTGAGTACATTCAACACTTTTTGCAAACGCGCGGGTTCATTCCCCTCCCAATCTTTTTGCGGTGCAAGACGGATACGCGCACCATTAGCGCCACCGCGGAAATCGGACCCACGGAAGGTACGTGCGCTGTCCCAGGCTGTCGCAACCAATTCCGATACGCTCAATCCACTTGCGAGAATCTTGCTTTTTAAATCGGCAATTTCCGCATCGTTCAGGGTGTAATCCACTGTCGGGATCGGGTCTTGCCAGATCAAATCCTCCGCCGGTACGTCGGCACCCAGGTAGCGCGATTTCGGCCCCAGATCGCGGTGCGTCAATTTAAACCAGGCGCGCGCAAACACCTCGGACAAGTAAGCGGGATCTTTATAAAAACGCTCGGAAATTTTGCGGTACTCCGGGTCCATCTTCATTGCCATATCCGCATCAGTCATCAGCGGCATACAGCGGATTGACGGATCCTCCACATCGACCGGCTTGTCCTCTTCTTTGATATTGACCGGTTTCCACTGCCAGGCGCCGGCCGGACTTTTGGTAAGTTCCCATTCATGGTTTAACAGCATTTCGAAGTAGCCGTTGTCCCATTTGGTGGGATGGGTGGTCCAGGCACCTTCGATACCGCTGGTGATGGTATCGCGGCCGATACCGCGGGTTTTGTAGTTCATCCAGCCCAAGCCCTGGTCTTCAACATCGGCAGAGCCAGGATCCAACCCGAGGTTTTTCGCATCGCCATTACCATGGGCCTTACCGACAGTATGGCCACCGGCGGTAAGGGCGACGGTTTCTTCATCGTTCATCGCCATGCGCGCGAAGGTTTCGCGGATGTCTTTTGCAGTGCGCAGCGGATCCGGATTGCCATCCACCCCTTCAGGGTTTACGTAAATCAGGCCCATCATTACCGCCGCGAGTGGATTTTCCAGAACACGTTCGCCAGTGTAACGAGTGCCCTCGCCGCCACTTTTGGCCAACCATTCTTTTTCCGAACCCCAATAAACATCCTTCTCAGGATGCCAAATATCCTCGCGCCCACCGGCGAAACCAAAGGTCTTCAACCCCATGGACTCATAGGCCATATTGCCCGCGAGGATCATTAAATCTGCCCAGGAAAGTTTGTTGCCGTATTTCTTTTTAATCGGCCAGAGCAAACGGCGCGCTTTATCAAGGTTGCCGTTATCCGGCCAACTGCTGAGCGGCTCGAAGCGTTGGTTGCCGGTGTTAGCGCCGCCACGACCATCGGCCATACGATAGCTACCCGCCGAGTGCCAGGCCATGCGGATCATCAGGCCACCATAGTGCCCCCAGTCGGCCGGCCACCATTGCTGGCTGTTGGTCATGAAGGCTTTGAGATCATTTTTGACGGCTTCCAAATCCAGCTTTTTGAATTCTTCGGCGTAGTTGAAACCCTCACCCAGAGGATTGGTCTTGCGGTCATGTTGGTGAAGGATGTCCAGATTCAGTGCGTTTGGCCACCAGGCGGTATTGGATTTACCGGAAGCCGTCATGCTGCCGTGCAGCACGGGGCACTTACCTGAGGACATGGTTGAATTGCTATCCATAAATTCTCCTAAAGATTGTGGCTTTTACGTTGGCTTATTACAT
>DATIGS010000156.1:0-12371 GCA_035481425.1 Cellvibrio sp.
GTGATGCGATCCGCATACAAAATCGCTTTACCTTTTACGTTACGCGCTGCGCGGCCAATGGTTTGGATGAGCGAGCGGTCGGAGCGCAAGAAGCCTTCTTTGTCCGCATCCAGGATCGCCACCAGCGATACCTCTGGCATATCCAGACCTTCACGCAACAAGTTAATCCCTACCAATACATCGAACTGCCCTAAACGCAAATCGCGAATAATTTCTACACGTTCTACCGTATCAATATCCGAGTGCAAATAGCGTACGCGCACGCCGTGTTCACCCAGATATTCGGTTAAATCTTCGGCCATGCGTTTGGTGAGTACGGTTATCAGTACACGATCACCGTCTTCTACGCGTAAGCGAATTTCTGAAAGTACATCATCCACTTGCGTGGTAGCTGGGCGAATTTCAATTTCCGGATCGATCAAACCCGTTGGGCGTACTACTTGCTCAACCACTTGCCCTTGATTTTCTTCTTCATATTTTCCTGGCGTGGCCGAGACCATAATCATTTGCGGTGCAATGCGCTCCCATTCGTCAAAGCGCATGGGGCGATTATCCAATGCCGACGGCAAACGGAAGCCGTATTCCACCAGCGTTTCCTTGCGCGAGCGGTCACCTTTGTACATGGCGCCGATCTGCGGAATGGTCACGTGACTCTCATCAATCACTAACAAAGCTTCTGGTGGTAAATAATCAAATAATGTTGGCGGCGCTTCACCGGAATTGCGGCCAGACAAATAGCGCGAATAGTTTTCAATGCCATTGCAATAACCCAGTTCCTGCATCATTTCCAAATCAAAACGGGTGCGTTGCTCCAATCGCTGCGCTTCAACCAATTTGTTGTTTTCACGCAAATATTCCAAACGCTCGCGCAATTCTTCTTTGATATTTTCAATCGCTTCCAGAATTTGTTCGCGCGGGGTTACATAGTGGGATTTCGGATATACCGTAAAACGCGGTACTTTTTGCAGCACTTCACCGGTGAGCGGATCAAAAATCGAAATCTGTTCAACTTCGTCATCGAACAATTCGATTCGTACCGCTTCAATATCGGAATCGGCGGGATAGATATCAATCACATCACCGCGCACACGATAGGTCGCGCGCGAAAATTCCATATCGTTACGGGTATATTGCAACTCGGCGAGGCGACGCAAAATTTGGCGCTGGTCGATTTTGTCGCCACGCACTATGTGCAGCAACATTTTCATATAGGCTTCGGGGTCACCCAAACCATAAATCGCGGAGACTGATGCAATGATGATGGCGTCTTTACGCTCCAATAAGGCTTTGGTTGCCGACAGCCGCATTTGCTCGATGTGCTCGTTTACGGCTGAATCTTTTTCAATAAAAGTGTCAGAGGAAGGTACATAGGCTTCGGGCTGGTAGTAGTCGTAGTAAGAAACAAAATATTCCACTGCGTTATTCGGAAAAAACTCTTTGAATTCACCATAGAGTTGCGCAGCCAGTGTTTTGTTGTGCGCCATGATCAATGTAGGGCGCTGCACCTGAGCGATCACATTCGCGACAGTGAATGTCTTGCCCGAGCCAGTCACACCCAACAGGGTTTGGTGCGCAAGGCCCGCCTCTATGCCTTGCACGAGGCCAGCAATTGCAGTGGGTTGGTCGCCCGCGGGCGGAAATTCACTATTTACAACAAATTGCTTGGACATAAGAACTCAATAATGAATTGAAAGAAGGTGATTGTAGCGAAATACTGGCTAGACTAGAAAACCATGCAGCCTAATCCCTGCACCTGACAACCTGTGTCAGTAGGACCTTTTATAACCCGGGAGGTTTCCATGAGTGAGTTTCGCACCGAACACGACAGTATGGGCGAGGTACAAGTTCCTAAAACCGCCCTTTATGGCGCCCAAACCCAGCGCGCACTCGATAACTTCACCATCAGCAACCTCACCCTGCCCCCGCGTTTTATCCACGCAGTAGTCCATATCAAGAAAGCGGCGGCGCTTACCAACCGCGAACTGGGCCTGTTAGACGAGGATATCTCCTGGGCAATTTGTGCCGCCTGCGACAGCATCATTGCCGGCCGTTACCAGGACCAGTTTCCTGTCGATGTCTTCCAAACCGGCTCTGGCACCAGTACCAACATGAACGTAAACGAGGTCATTGCCCATGTCGCAAGCGAACTCGCCGGCCAGAAAGTGCATGCGAATGACCACGTAAATATGAGCCAAAGCAGCAACGACACTATTCCCTCCGCGATCCATATCAGTGCTGCGCTTGCCTTCAAGCAGCAATTATTTCCGGCATTGGAGGAATTGCATACCAGTCTGCTTGGCAAAGCCGAAGCGCTTGCCGATGTGGTCAAAACCGGGCGCACGCATTTGATGGATGCAATGCCGGTCACTTTCGGACAAGAGCTCACCGGCTGGGCGAGCCAGATCGAGAGTAATTATGTACGCCTGCAAACCGCCTTGCCGCAGCTGCTCCGCTTGGCACAGGGGGGAACGGCAGTTGGTACAGGCATCAACGCCCATGCGGAATTTGCAGAAAAATGCGCAGCGCATTTAAGCGAAACAACAGGCTTACCCTTTGCGCCCGCGGACAATTTTTTTGCCCTGATGAGCGCACAGGACACCGCTGTCGCCATCTCGGGCCAGCTAAAAACACTGGCGGTAAGCCTGATGAAAATTGCCAATGACTTGCGCTGGATGAATTCTGGGCCACTTGCTGGCTTGGCTGAAATCAGTTTGAAACCCTTGCAACCAGGGTCATCGATAATGCCGGGCAAAGTAAATCCGGTAATTCCTGAAGCGGTGACCATGGTGTGCGCACAGGTGATGGGGAATGACGTCAGTATCGGCGTCGCCGGGCAATCCGGAAATTTCCAATTGAATGTCATGCTGCCGCTGATCGCTTACAACCTCTTGCAATCCATCGAATTGCTTAGCAATGCCAGCAATGAATTAGCCGATAAAACTATCGCGACTTTTATTGTGAACCATACCACTCTGCAAAAAGCGCTCGCGCAAAATCCTATTTTAGTGACCGCATTAAATCCCATCATCGGCTATGAAAAGGCGGCAGCAATTGCGAAGAAAGCCTATAAAGACGGACGCGCAATTATTGATGTTGCAGAAGCAGAAACCGATTTAAGCCGCGCTGAATTGGAACAATTATTAAACCCCGAAAAACTCACCCACGGCGGTTTGTGATAAATCCAAATATACCGACGGGAAAAACCCACAATGGATTTTGCTGTAGAGACACTGCTCTTTTTATTTTTCGCGGCTGCTGTTGCCGGTTTTATGGATACACTCGCCGGTGGCGGCGGTTTGATTACTATTCCTGCACTGGTAGTGTCAGGTGTTCCGCCACTTGCCGCATTGGGAACCAATAAATTGCAGAGCAGTTTTGGTTCAGGCACAGCCAGTTTTTTATTGTTTAAACACAAGCGGATTCATTGGCTGGAGTTGCGCTCCATGATGCTCGCGGCGTTTATCGGTTCAGCCGTAGGTACAGTGATAGTGCAATTTATTGATACCAAAGTATTGGGCTTTATGATTCCCCTGGTGCTGGTGATTATCGCCGTTTACTTTATTACAGCCCCCTATCTAAAACTTGAATCGACCCAGGCGAGAATGTCGGCCAGTACTTATCAAAAAACCGTGCTGCCCGCGATAGGTGTTTACGATGGTATGTTCGGCCCAGGTACAGGCTCATTTTTAGCTGTTGCAGGTGTGAGCTTGCGCGGGCTTGAACTGATCAAAGCGACCGCTACCGCGAAACCACTTAACTTCGCCACCAATATTGCATCGCTAATCGTGTTTATTTTTGCAGGGCAAATTATGTGGCTCGCTGGTCTGGCCATGATTGCCGGCCAATTTATTGGTGCATGGATGGGGTCACATTATTTATTTAAAGTGAACCCCAGGATATTGCGGATACTGATTGTAATGATTTGCCTGGTAATGCTTGGTCAATATGCTTACAAGACTTACGGCTGAATTTAAGAAATACAGATGTCAACACGAGTGTCAAATACAGATATCAAATACGGGTTTTATTATTCACATCGCGATTTTCTGCAACAGGCCGCTGCTCGATAACCTCCCTGCCCGACTTTGCCATACGATCATAAAGCACCACATGGACAGTCGCCGCGAGATTCATACAGCCAATGGTAGGAATATAAACAACGTGCTTGCAGTGATCCAACAATTCTTTTTTGATCGAACCATCCTCAGGACCGAAAAGATAATACGCATTATTCGGATGCACAAAATCCATTAAAGGCGTTGCGCCTTCGATCAACTCCACCGCCACCAACTCAGCCCCATCAGGGATTTCATCCAACAAATTTTCTACTTCAACCAACGCAATTTTCCTATTGGCATTTTTAGTATCGGCGGCAAATTTTTGTGCGCGGGCAAAACGCACACCACTATAAAATACGGCGTCTGCCTCATAACACCCTGCAGCGCGCATGATCATGCCGACATTGACCGGATTTTTAGGATTAACCAAACCAATGTAGGAAGATTTTTTATTCATAACAAAACCTGAAAACAATCAACAATAAAATCGGGAACTGAATTGGAAAGGCAAGAGACCTAGGGTAGACGCTGTTTGAAATCGCTGTAGCCAAACTCACGAACAATCTCAAGTTCATCACTACGCGAATCCCAAATTGCAATTGCCGGCAAATTAATACCATTAAAGGTCGTGGTTTTTACCATGGTGTAGTGCGCCATATCATCGAATAATAAACGCTGCCCCACTTTTAGCGGCTGCGCAAATGAATAATCGCCAATCACATCACCGGCCAAACAAGTCATTCCACCCAATCGATAGGTATAGGCAAATTCGTCCGGCATGCCTGCACCTAAAATATCGGCGCGATACGGCATTTCCAATACATCGGGCATATGGCACGTCGCGGAGGTATCAAGTATCGCCTGCGCCATCGAGTTCCATGTGATATCCAGCACTTCAGCAACCAGCACCCCACTGCGAATAGCGACAGCTTCGCCCGGCTCCAAATACACTTGTAATTGATGGCGAGCCATAAATGATTTGATCATCGCGATCAAATCATCAACCTGATAATCCTCGCGGCTTATGTGGTGGCCACCACCAAAATTTATCCATTGGATGCGATCAAAATACTGGCCGAATTTTTCTTCGACGGCAGCGAGTGTTCGCTGCAGCGGTGGCAAATCCTGTTGACACAGAGTATGAAAATGCAAGCCACTGATACCGTCCAGAACATCCGGGTTTTCAGCCAATGCCTGCTCAAATTGCGCGATAGGTACGCCCATGCGCGAACAGGGAGCGCATGGATCATAGAGCGCTACTTCACCTTCTGAATGCTCTGGATTAATGCGAATGCCAAACTGTAATTCAGGGCGCTCTTGCTGCGCGCTTAGCGCAAGTGGCTTGAAGCGTGTCCACTGCGAAAATGAATTAAACAGTACATGGTCGGCGACTTTTAAAATTTCGATCAAATCGGATTCTTTATAGGCCGCAGAATAACAATGTACTTCGCCACCGAATTCTTCGCGCCCCAAGTGCGCCTCGTGCAAACCACTTGCGCAGGTTCCAGAGAGATATTGCTTAAATAAAGGCGCTAAACTCCAGCATGAGAAAGCCTTGAGTGCACCCAATATTTTCGCCCCACTTTCACGCTGTACGCGGTTGAGGATTTTTAAATTATCCTCAATCGCAGCCTTATCAATTACAAAACACGGCGAAGGTACACGTGCAGCATTAAAGTGGGCGAAGTATTCACGCTTTTGCATCAATTAACCTTCAATCGCCTGGGGATCAACTTCAACCACTTGCCAAGGCAAACCGTATTTATTCAGATCCTCCATAAACGGATCAGGATCATACTGCTCCATATTCCAAACTCCCGGCTTTTTCCATTTGCCTTCCAGAATCATTTTTGCACCAATCATTGCGGGCACTCCGGTGGTGTAAGAAATCGCTTGCGATTTCACCTCGCGGTAACATTCCTGATGATCACACACGTTGTAAACAAACATAGCAACTTGTTTGCCGTCTTTCACACCTTGGGCAAAACAACCAATACAGGTTTTGCCTTTGGTTAAAGGGCCAAGGCTTGCGGGATCAGGCAAAAGTGCTTTAAGAAATTGCAGTGGAACTATTTCACGGCCTTCAAACATCACCGGCTCAATGCCCGTCATACCCACATTGCCTAACACTTCAAGATGTTTTAAATAATTATCTGAAAACGTCATCCAAAAACGGGCGCGTTTAATTTCCGGAAAATGCTTGACCAGCGATTCCAATTCTTCGTGATACATCATGTAGATTTTCTTTGGGCCAATCTCAGCTGGAAAATCAAATACGCGATTCACGCTGAGCGGAGCCGTTTCTACCCAATCCCCATTTTCCCAGTAGCGGCCATTTGCAGTTACTTCACGAATATTAATTTCCGGGTTAAAGTTAGTCGCAAATGGCAAACCGTGATCACCCGCGTTGCAGTCGATAATATCCAAATAATGAATCTCATCAAAATAATGCTTTTTTAAATAAGCGGTATAAACATTGGTGACGCCGGGATCAAAACCGGAACCCAGCAAAGCAGTCAAACCTGCATTTTTAAATTTATCCTGATAGGCCCACTGCCACGAATATTCGAATTTAGCAGTATCCAGCGGTTCGTAATTGGCCGTATCCAGATAATCGACGCCCGTTTCCAAACAAGCATCCATAATGGTGAGGTCCTGGTATGGCAATGCAACGTTAATTACCAAGTCCGGTTTTTCAGCATTAATCAGCGCAACCAATTCAGGAACATTATCTGCATCTACCTGCGCTGTTTTAATAGGGCGGTTTAATTGTGCAGCGATTGCCTTACACTTTGATTCAGTGCGACTTGCCAACACAATTTCTGAAAATACTTCAGGTAATTGCGCACATTTGTGTACCACAACACCGCTTACACCACCCGCCCCGATGATTAATACTTTTGCCATCAATTTAACTCCTAACCAACATCTAAAAAATTACTTCTCAAAATAGGTATAACCGCGCAAACCTTCAGAATATGCTGCCAGCATTTGCTGACGATCTGCCAGAGTGATAATGCCATCGCGCACTGCATGTTCCGCAGTTTGACGGAATTGTTCATACAGCGCGTCCGGATTGTATTCAACATAAGTCAATACGTTGGCGATGCTGTCCCCATGCAGTTCGTGAACAAAATCAATACTGCTGTCCGAATTAATACGCACACTGGCAACATTGGTATCGCCAAATAAATTATGCAAATCGCCCAATGTTTCTTGATAGGCTCCAACGAGGAACACGCCAATATAATATTCTTCGCCATGTTTAATCGGATGCAGTGCCAACGTGGTTGATTCACCGCCTGGGCTGGCAAACTTTTGCAACTTGCCATCACAATCGCAGGTCAAATCAGCGATAATTGCTTGCCGAGTCGGTTCTTCATTTAACCGATGGATCGGCATTACCGGAAAAACCTGCCCGATGGCCCATGAATCCGGCAGGGATTGAAACACGCTGAAATTGCCGTAATAAATATCTGCCAATAATTGCGGCAAACTTTCCAATTCTGAAGGAATGCGTTTTAGTTGCGGCAAGAGGGATGCAATTTTTTGCAGCCCGGCCCAATATATATTTTCACCCAACACCCGGTGACGAAGGCTAATGCCACCCGCATTAAACAAATCGCGAATTTTATCACGATAGTAAATGACGTCATTGTAAGACTCTTGCAGATTAGTCAGTGAAATCACATGCAGTGTGTGCCATAAATTGGCGATCATCTCATGACAATTTACGGGCAATTCTGTGGGTAGAGCCACAGGTTCAAAATGGGTTACGTCGAGTATATTAAATAATAATACGGCGGTGTGGGCGACTGTCGCGCGGCCAGATTCAGTAACAATAGTAGGATGCGCAATTCCGTGGGCGTCCAGGCTTTCCTGTATCGCTTCTACCACATCAATACAATATTCTTGCACAGAATAATTACGACTGTGGCCATTAGTGCTGCAAGTACCATCGTAATCAATTGCCAAACCGCCGCCCAAATCCAAATAACCCAGCGGAGCGCCCTCGCCTACTAACTCAATGTAATAGCGACAGGCCTCCTGTACACCGGAGCGAATGCTGCGAATATTGGGAATTTGCGAACCCAAATGAAAATGCAATAACTGGAAACAATGTAATAAATTTGCATCGCGCAATGTATCTATCACTGTCACCAGCTCGTTGGTATTTAAACCAAACAGGCTTCGATCACCACTGTCTGCGCTCCAGTGGCCTTCAACTTTAGTCGATAACTTTAATCGCACACCGATTAATGGCTCGATGCCGAGTGCGCGGCTGCGCTCAATGACAAATTGCAATTCAGTCAGTGTTTCCAACACGAAAAAGCACTTAAATCCCAGTTTGCGCGCCTGCAGCCCCAGCGATATAAATTCAGCATCTTTGTAGCCATTACAAATAATAAGGCTCTCGCGATTGGTGATAGTCGCCAAAGCAATCATTAACTCCGCTTTACTACCCGCTTCCAAACCATGGTTGTAGCGTTCCCCAAAGCGAGCGATTTCTGCAATCACATGTTTCTGTTGATTGACTTTAATCGGAAATGCACCGCGATATTGTCCGCGATAACCACTGGATTCAATTGCCTGCGCAAAGGAATCATTAAGAATACTGATGCGTGAATCCACAATATTTTCAAGGCGTAATAGCACCGGCATTTGCAAACCGCGCTGTTGTAAACCATCGACAATGGCCATCAAGGATACGTTGGCGTCACCATCGGATGTTTGCGCGCGCACAACAACATCACCCTGTGGTGAAACACCAAAGTAACCACTACTCCATTCGTCAATACCATAAAGATCGGCAGATTTATTTGCAGACCATGTATTTAATTGCTCTGAGTTATTCATTGCGTCGTCCTGTGTATTAATGACTTTAACTGCGAAAAATAGCAGCAGGATCAATACCGATATTGCATCAGTATTCCGGTGAAAATAAAAAAATGGCGCTTAATTTTCCACATTTTATGTGAAAAATAAAACATCGCGCCATTATGGACAGAAATTAAGCAGAAAAAATAAAGCTTATTGCGCAGATTGTTGTTGCAGATACTGAATAAGTACACCCATATTTTTGATATAGGCGCCAGTGGAAATACCCATAATCGGCTTATTTACTGGATAAGGCGAGGTATCCCACTCATCGCCAACCATAGTAACAGCATAATCGCTATTAGGCTTGAGCATTGGCGCTGTGCCTTTATATGGATTCGTCGTGTAATACAGTGGCGTGGGCCAATAACCTTGCTGGTTTAGTGTTGTTACCAATAACTCAGCTTGTTCTTCAAGATTTTTTCCTGTAGTTGTTTTTTGTGCGCGAAAATTCAGATCAGACACGCTCACTTTACCAAGCGTGAAATAACGCGGAAGCGCGATTTCACCCATTGTTTTTAACGGTGAGTTTGACGTTACCTCTTCAGGCTTAAGTGCTAGAGCAGCTTGATAATCCGCACGTAATTTTGCCAGATTAATTGCGCTGGTTGATTTGTAGTGCTCCAACATATTGCCGGGAATGTAATCCACATAATATTCGCCATTGCTCACATTGGCGCCGCGCCGATGCGTAAATAACGCCTTATTCGTGCCTATTTCAATAAAGGAAGGATGGCTGCGCCCCTCATACTCCGGTTTCTCGGGAAGCGTTAGACTTTCCAGCCATGCCAATGCCTCAGGAATACGCGCAAGAAATTTTGTTTCGCCAGTCATGCGATAGAATTTAATTAATTGCTGAATGTTTTCTGCCGTTGTTGGTGTGTGCAAGGATTTTGGTTCATAGGAACGCGCACCCGCTGGAACCAACTCCGGTGTGTATTGCAATGCCCAACCCGGCTGCGGTTGCCCCAACTGGGTCACCAAGAATGCATTCATTGCGCGGATAACAGGCTCGCGCACACGAGCCTCTCCCAGTATTTGATAACACATTAAAAGAAAATCAATATTTTCCGCTGCAACATCATCATTGAAGGTAATGTAAGACGAATAATCTGCATGATCTTTTGCCGGATGATCATGCATCAACGGAAAACGCTGCGGCCAACCACCAATGGGATATTGGCTCACTAACATAAAGTCGATCGCTTTATCGAGCGCGGGGCGATATTTTGGATCGAGTTTTTCAACATATAAACGCAGCAGAAATTTTGCAGCTTCGGCCGTACCTACATCATCAAACGTCGCGTTGCCGTAATAATGTTGAAACTCCTCTAATCGCCATGCATTTTTCCCGATAGTTGCATACCATTCCCTGAGTGCCGCCTCACCCGCAAAATCAGCCACATAATTCCACCCACCGCTTGGATGTTGGGCATAGATAATTGCGCCCGCCACGCGCTCTGCGCCGGAATAATAAAATTCGTCACCTGTTGCATGATAGGCATCGAGAAACAGATGCCCTACGCTTGCCGTGCCTGGCGGCTGCATCCAGATCATCGAACGGCGCGCTTCAAGTTCGCCCCACTGGCGGGAAAAATCCGGCAAATATGACCACACAAAGCCGCCACGATAGCTGACTTTATCCATCATAAATTGACTGGCAATTTTCATGGTTTTTTGAGTTTGCTCCGGTGTGGGAGCAGCGGCAATTTGATGCGAAACAGCAAAACAAGAAATGAAGAAAAAAATAAAAACCGGGTTGATGATACGCATAGCCACGCTCTAGTTATCTTTTCTATTGTTATGGATTTTGCGACCGAAAAATTTTACCGATACAAATATGCGCAGGCAGAGCGAGATTGTTTTTTTATATGGTTATAGGCCCGCCGGATTAATCATAGATGTCGCAGTTAATAAGTTATAGGCGATTAACACTTTTTATCCAGCAGCCAGTTGAGGAAACAAGCCCTTTATCCCGCCTGCAATAAACTCCACCGCTATCGCCACCAATAATAAACCCATCACCCTCGTGGACATTACAATGCTTCGTTTACTCAAATGTTCACTAAACCAAGGCAAGAATTTAAAACACAGTATCAGGGATGCGCTAACCAACAAAATGCAAAATGTAATCGACACATAATGGAAAATTGAATTGGATTGATGCGCATAAACAATTACTGCACTCATTGCGCCGGGGCCCGCGAGCAACGGCATGGTAAGGGGCACCAATGCGACAGTTTCATCTTGCGCCGCTTCAATCTCTTCAGGCGTGTGGCCACGCGATTGCAGCATCCCCAATCCCATCAACAATAAAATCACCCCACCTGCGCATCGAAACGCATCGACACTGATACCAAATGCCCAGAGAATCCACTCGCCAAACAACAAGGCCACCATCAACGCACAAAAAACTGACACGACGGTAAGCCTGGCTGTTTTATGTCGCTGCGCTTTGTTCTGATGGACTGTGAGGGCAATAAATACAGGAATAGCGCCAAGCGGATCAACGATGGCGAGCAGACCGATAAGAAATTTTGTGTACTCAGTAAATTCCAGCATCTTATAAAGTGTCTGTAGCTGAAGTTATTGTGAGTTTAGGCCGGATTTATCGCACTTGCCGTTAGAAAGCTCACTTAAAGAGCAATAAAAAAGGCGATCCGAAGATCGCCTTTTAGAAACCTGATCGAGTTATCGATCAGTAATGTCTTACCAGCCAGTGATTTCTTTCAGTGCTTTACCGATATCGGCCAAGCTCTTAACAGTTTTCACGCCAGCATCTTCCAGTGCAGCAAATTTCTCGTCAGCAGTACCTTTACCGCCAGAAATAATCGCACCAGCGTGACCCATGCGCTTACCAGCAGGTGCAGTTACACCAGCGATGTAAGACACAACAGGTTTGGTCACGTTAGCTTTGATGTACGCTGCTGCTTCTTCTTCCGCAGAACCACCAATCTCACCGATCATTACAATCGCTTCAGTTTGTGGGTCAGCCTGGAACAACTTCAGAATGTCGATGAAGTTGGAACCTGGAATCGGGTCACCACCAATACCTACACAAGTAGATTGACCGAAACCGTAGTCAGTAGTTTGCTTAACAGCTTCATAAGTCAAAGTACCTGAACGTGAAACGATACCTACTTTACCTGGCTTGTGGATGTGGCCTGGCATGATGCCGATTTTGCACTCGCCCGGAGTGATAACACCTGGGCAGTTAGGGCCAATCAAACGCACGCCCAATTCGTCACACTTCACTTTTGCGTCAAGCATATCGAGGGTTGGGATACCTTCAGTAATACACACGATCAACTTGATGCCGCCGTTAGCTGCTTCAAGGATTGAGTCTTTACAGAAAGGCGCAGGAACGTAGATTACCGATGCATCAGCACCAGTAGCTGCAACCGCTTCAGCAACAGTGTTGAACACTGGCAGGCC
>DATIGS010000157.1:0-10751 GCA_035481425.1 Cellvibrio sp.
CGAGCGCACTATGGGGCGCAGTCGCGGGTTACGTATCTCTTTGGTCGGTCTATAAGTTATTTAAATTACTGACAGGTAAAGAGGGGATGGGCTATGGTGATTTTAAATTACTAGCTGCTCTCGGCGCCTGGATGGGCTGGCAAATGTTGCCACAGATTATTTTATTATCATCTCTCGTTGGAGCTGTAATCGGTATTAGTATGATCGTAATCCGTGGTCGGGATAAAAACATTCCGATTCCTTTCGGCCCCTATCTGGCAATTGCTGGCTGGATTGCGTTTGTCTGGGGGGACACCATAAACCAATCCTATCTAAAACTTTTTGTAACCCATTGATAGTGAAAAAATGCCTTTGATCGTTGGACTGACTGGTGGGATCGGAAGCGGCAAGTCTGAAGTAAGCGCGCGTTTTTCCAAACGCGGTATAGCAATCGTTGATGCGGATGTAGTAGCAAGGCAAGTAGTAGAGCCAGGTGCTGATGCATTAATGCAAATCAGCATTCACTTTGGGAATGAGATTCTCGATGCTGCAGGCAACTTAAACCGCAGCAAGCTACGCGAAACTATTTTTGCTAACCCTGCCGAAAAACAATGGCTCGAATCCTTGCTCCACCCCATTATTAACGCAAACATTCGGCATCAGTTAGCAAGCTCAACTAGCGCTTATACAATTCTCGCATCACCGCTGCTGCTTGAGACCCAACAATTCCAATTGGTAAATCGAATTTTAGTTGTTGATGCCAACGAACAACTGCAAATAGAACGCGCCAGTCTTCGCGATAAAAATAACGAAACACAAATAAAAGCGATTATGCAAACGCAGCTTTCCCGGCAGGAGCGTTGCGCCCGAGCCGATGATATCATTCAAAATCACGGCGATCTTCATGAGCTGGACGAGCAGGTCGAAGCGCTTCATAAATTTTATCTTGCATTGGCGCAGCCCCATCCATACGTAGAAAAGTAGTTATATATGCATGATTTAACATCCAATTCTGACTTAAACTATATGAAACTTGCATGCCCAACCTGCAAAAAAACAGTGTTATGGAGCGATGATTTTCCACATCGCCCATTTTGCAGTGATCGCTGTCGATTAATTGATTTAGGAGAGTGGGCGAGCGAGAATCATCGCATTGCAGGCGATGATCTCGATATTAATTCAGAGGACGAAGAGAACCGCTAAGCAGCCAGACATAAAACGCCTCACCACCAGGCACTAATACCCGCAACACCTTGGGCACCATTTTTTTGTGCTGCGGGAACATCCCCTTCCCCAACCCCACCCAACGCATAGACAGGAATATTTGCCAATTCAACTAGATTAGCAAATGCACTCCAGCCAAGTGGAGACACTGCAGGATGAGAGCGCGTAGGGAGCACAGGGGAGATCAACAGGTAATCTGCATCTATCTTCTGTGCGTGCGATATCTCTTCTGCATTATGACAAGAAACCCCAAGCATAATATTGTCATCAACAGGCCGCATGCTGTGCATCGCAGCACGCTTACTACTCAAATGTAAGCCGATATTAGAACCAGAATAATTTTTCAGAACTTCGGAAAAAGAGGCAGGCGTAGTATTTATCATCAAGTGTGCAGATGTTTTATTCACTGAACTCACAGCGATATCAAGCAGCGCCTGATGTTGCTTTAAATCAAAATTTTCAATTCGCAATTGCACTATTTTTATACCGGCTGCCAGCGCGCGGTCAAGTCGCATAGAAAACTCAGCTTCATCCTGGAAACCACCGGTGATCATATAAGTAGAAGGCAGGTTAATTGCGTTAATGATCGGATGGTTGGCAGCGGGAAATTCGAATTCATGCAATTGTTTTGCATCAGCCCACAGAATTGGCTGCCCCTCATTGCCGCGCGGCTCACCATTAAACTGGGTGATTTTGTAGACGTCGAGCAATACGGATTTATCAGAATAATGATGGCGAATCTGGATTAAGGGCTCGCAAGTGACAACCTCAATCGCAAGTTCTTCACGCAATTCACGAATAAGTGCTTGTTGAACGGTCTCCCCGGCATCCACTTTTCCGCCGGGGAATTCCCACAAGCCACCTTGATGGGCTGATAGCGCACGCTTGGCAATTAAGATTTTGCCATCGACATTAACAATAACGCCGACTGCAACATGCACTAGCTTGGTCATATACGGAGCGGTGAAAAATTAAGAACGGTAGTCCGCATTAATGCGAACATATTCGTATGACAGATCAGTGGTCCATACTGTTTCAGCAAAATCACCGCGCCCCAAATTAATATTGATGGCGATATCGGCCTGGTTCATTACTGCCTGTCCCTGCTCTTCGGTATAGGTTTTTGCCCGTCCGCCATTCTCTACAATAAGCGTCTCATTGAGATGAACACGAACTTTCGTTGCATCCAGGTTATCAATACCAGCATAACCAATCGCTGCAACAATACGGCCCCAGTTGGGATCAGAAGCAAAGAGCGCCGTTTTAATTAATGGTGAATGAGCAACTGCATAAGCAACATCCAGACATTCATCACGATTGGCACCGCCACTCACCGCAACAGTAACAAATTTGGTCGCGCCCTCACCATCACTAACAATACTTTTAGCGAGATGGATATGCGCAGCAAGAATAGTTTCGCGCAATTTTTCGTAAAGCTCACCACTTGCTTCACGAATTTCCGGTAGATCTACTTGGCCGGTCGCAATCAGGATGCACGAATCGTTAGTCGATGTATCGCCATCGATAGTAATACGATTGAACGATTTATCAGCTGCCTCACGCGACAATGATTGCAGTAATGTCTGTGACACTTTTGCATCAGTTGCGATATATCCCAACATGGTAGCCATATTGGGCTTAATCATACCGGCACCTTTAGAGATACCATTTACAGTAATAATTTTGCCCTGATATTCGAATTGTTGACTAAAACCCTTTGGGCGAGTATCGGTTGTCATGATGCCAGCGCCAGCATCATCCCACCCATTTTCAGCAGCCTTTTCCAGTGCCTCGGGTACTACAGCGATAATTTTTTGTACCGGCAATGGTTCACCAATAACGCCCGTTGAAAATGGCAGAACCTGCTCTGGCTTAACACCACTTAATTCTGCGATAGCTGCGCAGGTAGCTTTGGCATCAAGCAAACCTTGGGGCCCGGTACATGCATTGGCATTGCCCGAGTTAATAATTAAAAAACGAATAGGCGCGGACGCCAGATGTTCTCTGCATACCGTTACAGGGGCAGCACAAAATGCATTTTTTGTAAAAACGCCCGCTACATTGCTACCTTCAGCAAGCTCGAACAAAACCACATCGCGACGACCTACCTTTTTGATACCGGCACTCACCGCAGTTAATTTCACACCTTTCACTGGGTGCATAAATGGAAAAGGATATTCACCAACTGCCATAACAGAATTCTCAAATTGTCAGGATCAACGTTTATTTGCTAATCACATATTCTCGCAAAGTTTGCGACATGTCGTTTGCGGAAACTTATTCCAACGCACCATGGCAACTTTTATATTTCTTACCAGAACCGCATGGGCACGGATCATTGCGCCCAACCTTACGCCCCTCGCGAACAACCTGAGCTTTGGGAGCTGGTCGTGATTGCAGCTCCTCGTCAGGCTGCCCGAGTGCAGTAAGTTCATCGTGACGTAGCTGCATTTTTTGACGCGCAAGTTCTTCACGGCGCTGATTTTCCATCTCTTCCATTTGCTCACGTGAAATAGGCTCGACACGAGCCATTAAATGCACTGTTTCGCGCTTAACTGTCATCAACAAGCTTTGGAAAAGCTCAAAGGCTTCACGCTTGTACTCTTGCTTTGGATTTTTTTGCGCATAAGAACGCAAATTAATTCCCTGACGCAAATGATCCATAGTGGCAAGATGCTCTTTCCATGCATTGTCCAGCACCTGCAACATAACTTGTTTTTCAATTTCAAGCATTATCTCGCCAACGCGCTCGCATTTCGCGTCATATGCGCCTTGAATAGCAGCAAGAATTTTCTTACGCAAAATTTCTTCATGTAGGCGAGTATCTTCCTCCAACCATTTGGAGATACTTAAAGATAAACCAAAGTCAGCTTCGATTTGTTTTTCCAAGCCAGAAATATTCCACTGGTCTTCGATTGATTGGGGCGGAATATATTCATTCACCAAATCGTCAACAACTTCTTCACGCACGGCAGTAATCGTGTCGCGGATTGAATCCGCATCCAACAATTCATTACGCTGATGATAGATAATTTGGCGCTGATCGTTAGCTACGTCATCAAATTCAAGTAATTGTTTACGGATGTCGAAGTTGCGCCCTTCTACTTTACGCTGCGCTTTTTCGATTGCATTGTTCACCATGCGATGCTCAATTGCCTCGCCTTTTTCCATACCTAACGCTTGCATAAAATTGCGCACGCGTTCAGATGCAAAAATGCGCATTAAATTATCTTCCAGGGACAAATAAAAACGAGTTAACCCTGGGTCACCTTGACGCCCAGCACGACCACGCAACTGATTGTCGATGCGACGCGACTCATGGCGCTCAGTGCCAATGATATGCAAACCGCCTGCAGCCAAAACAACCTCATGGCGTTTTTTCCACTCCGCCTTGATTGTTTCGATTTGCTCCGGTGTTGGATTTTCCAGCTTGGCTACATCAGATTCCCAGCGACCGCCCAATACAATGTCTGTACCACGACCAGCCATATTGGTTGCAATAGTTACCGTCGCAGGACGCCCTGCCTGTGCAATAATTTCAGCTTCTTGGGCGTGGAATTTTGCGTTCAGTACCTGATGTTTTATACCTGCAGCAGTTAAACGTCGCGACATTTCTTCTGAAGTTTCAATCGATGCAGTGCCCACCAAAATCGGGGCATTTTTTGCTTGAAACAGTTTAACGTCATCAACAATCGCGCGATATTTTTCCTCAAGCGACAAGTAAACCTTGTCGTTCATATCCAACCGTTGAATCGTTTTATTAGTGGGAATCACCACCACATCAAGACCATAAATTTCGCGGAATTCATAGGCTTCCGTGTCAGCGGTGCCGGTCATACCAGCCAGGGTCGGGTAAAGACGGAAGTAATTTTGAAATGTGGTGGATGCTAAGGTTTGGCTTTCGCTCTGGATCGTTACACCTTCTTTTGCTTCAATCGCTTGATGAAGCCCTTCAGATAAACGACGCCCCGGCATAGTACGGCCAGTGTGTTCATCGATTAACACCACCTGCCCTTCTTGAACAATATATTCAACGTTCAAATGAAACAGTGCATGCGCACGCAATGCTGAATTTACGTGGTGCAACAAAGCGAGATTGTTAGCAGCATAAAGGTTTTGATCAGGTTGTAATAAACCCGCTTGAATCAATAAATCCTCTACTTTTTGATGACCATCTTCAGTTAATTCAACCTGACGCGATTTTTCGTCAACACTAAAATGACCTGGATCTGTGATAACGCGACGGTCACCGTCTTCGCCATTATCAATTTGACGCTTTAGCTTTAATACTAATTGATTAACTCGTTTGTACATTTCCGAACTATTTTCGGCTGCACCAGAAATAATAAGGGGTGTACGCGCTTCATCAATAAGAATCGAGTCCACTTCATCGATAACGGCAAAATTAAGTTCGCGCTGGACTTTGTCACGCTTACTCAACGCCATGTTATCGCGCAGATAATCGAATCCATATTCATTGTTAGTGCCGTAAGTGACATCCGCAGCATAGGCTGCACGCTTAACCGTTTGCGGTTGCATGGATTGAATAACCCCAACCGACATGCCGAGAAATTCATAGAGAGGCATCATCCAGTTAGCATCGCGGCTTGCCAAATAATCATTCACCGTAACAACATGCACACCCTTACCTGCCAGTGCATGAAGATAACTTGGCAATGTAGACACCAGCGTTTTCCCCTCACCGGTACGCATTTCCGCGATACGCCCTTCGTGTAATGTCATACCACCTATTAGCTGCACATCGAAGTGACGCATGCCAAGCACACGGCGCCCAGCCTCACGCACAGTTGCAAACGCCTCTGGCAACAATTGATCAAGCGTTTCACCCTTTTGAAAACGCTCGCGAAACTCGGCGGTTTTACCTTTAAGCTGCTCATCACTGAGCTTTTGCATATCGGATTCAAGTGCATTAATAAGTAGCACGGCTTTATTCATGCGCTTTAATTCGCGCTCATTTTTTGAACCAAAAACTGCCTTGATTAACTTACCGATCATTTTTTAATACCGTAAAATCCAATAGTTTGAATACATTCTGCACAGCGAAAAATATAGGCGAAAAGCCCAAGAAAGCCCGAAGGCAAGGCTGGCAAGTAAATAGGAAGGTGCCGACTAAAGCAAGAGCGAATCTGCTGCCAGCGAAGGAAGGTATAGCTAGCGAGTGGTACTGCGGATATAACTGGCGGGATCGACTACCCTGCCATTTTTGTAGACTTCAAAATGAACATGAGGCGCGGTTGAGCGTCCGGTTGATCCAGACAGGGCAATCACTTGACCCTTTTTTACAACATCACCGGCTTTGACAAGATTGGACTTGTTATGGGCGTAACGAGTAACCAAGCCATCACTGTGCTTGATTTCTACCATATTGCCGTATTCCGGATGACGCCCGGACCAATTGACAACACCGGCAGCAACAGTACTAACCTTACTACCTTGTCGTGCAGTGAAATCAATACCAGAGTGGAATTCCGTCTTACCCGTAAATGGATCTTTGCGATAACCATAACGCGAAGAAACCCATGAATTAGCAACCGGTGCACCTGAAACCGAGGTTTCTTGCAGCAAGCTTCGATTTGCAAGCAATGCGTCTATCGTATTCAGCTGCTGCTCGCGGCTATCAACCTGCTGAGATAAATGGTCTATTGCGGCAAAAAAATCAGGGGTAGAGTAAAGGGTCTCAGGGCTCACTTTAGAAGGCCCACCCAATGCAGGAACCTGACTGAAATCAAACTCGCCCTGTTCTAAATTGGCGGCAGAGGTAAGCTTTTCGCCAAGAGCATCCAATCGCATCAGACGAGCCTGCAGCTCACCCATTTTGCTTGTGAGGGCAGCAATTTGAGCCTCGGAGGCTTCGCGTTCTTGTTCTATTTCAGATTCGCGGGCGGAAAGAATATCCATCCAGGCTTTAGTATCTGTGTTAAAAAAGCCGTCACGCTCGTCAGATACTAGCCAGCTGTAGCCCCAAGCGCCAACAAAGGTGGGAATACCCAATAAACATACGGACAGAAACGCGCGAGTCCACCCTCCCAGGGTAAAACTGCGAGCTTGCGCATGATCTTTGTTAACGATGATAATTTTCATTCAGAAATCTACTTTTTTATGGGTTAAAAAAACCTATAAGCCACGGATCTTATCCGGCGGCATTCTCGATAAAAGTTTCGACTTTCAGATCGTGGTCCGTATGCAGGTAGAACTTAGACGGACATCCAATGAAAACACTTTCCTATTATTAGGCCAACTATAAAAAACCTTTTGAAACAATAAGTTACTTGAATTTTATAGTAGAAAAATAGCTATGCAGGCGATCCTGGCGGTGCGTCCATAAGAGCACACGCCCGAAATATCGCATAACAGGGAGGGTTTTAACAAGTGAAAATTTAGGCGGCAATCACAATTTGAACACTAATTTTAGGCGTCTAAGCAGCTGCTATTGGCGGCATATAAGTTATTGGCAACTCCTGATTTTCTTCAAAAGTGACCCACTCCCACGCATCCGGCTGCTCAATTAACAACCGCAGTGCGCGATTATTGAGTGAATGCCCCGACTTATGCGCTTTATATTCACAGATCAAGCTATGACCAAGCATATATAAGTCACCTATAGCATCGAGCACTTTGTGTTTTACAAACTCGTCCTCGAAACGTAGGCCATCCTCGTTAAGAATTCGATATTGGTCCACAACAATGGCGTTATCCATGCTGCCGCCACGAGCCAAACCTTTGGAGCGCAAGTATTCAATTTCATGCATAAAACCAAAGGTACGCGCGCGGCTGATATCTTTTACGAAAGTCGAACTGGAAAACTCCAGTTCGGTTTGCGGCCGACGATCCTTAAATACCGGATGATCAAACTCGATTGAAAATGACACTTTAAACCCATCGAAAGGGATGAAGCTGGCGAACTTATCGCCATCTTTTAACGTCACCTCTTTTTTAATACGGACGAATTTTTTAGGCGCATTCTGTTCCTGAACACCGGCAGATTGAATCAAAAACACAAAGGGACCGGCGCTGCCATCCATGATCGGAATTTCAGGCGCATTTAATTCGACAATCGCATTATCTATACCTAAGCCGGCCATCGCCGACATTAAGTGCTCAACAGTAGAGACTCGTACATCGTCTTTAATCAAGCAGGTCGAAAGTGTAGTTTCACCTACATTTTCAGCGGCGGCTTTAATCTCTACCGGTGGATTCAAATCCACCCGGCGAAAAACTATGCCGGTATCTACAGGAGCAGGCAGAAGGGTCAGATGAATCTGATCTCCGGTATGAAGCCCCACACCTGAAGTACGGATCGCATTTTTAAGCGTGCGCTGTTTGATCATAGAGATTACCCCTTAATAGTCCAACCGGTTAAATGCGCGTACAAATGCATGCAAAATCTATAAATTACAAACACTTAACACATAAACCGCAATTCAAGACGGTTTGATTTTCATGGGCATATTACTCGCCGGGGGAGACGCCAACCAGTTGAAACTGGCAATCCCCCCTATAGCCAAGAACCTATTCCAAGCATCTATTGCAAAAAGCTATTAATCCGCCTGACGACGCAAAAATGCTGGAATATCCAAATACTCCAACTCTTTGTCACCCAGAGGCGCAGCCAAAGCGGCAGCATTGGATGAGTGCGCATTAGCACGCAGATGTGCAGGGCGATCAAGTGCCGCATAATCCATAGCGGGAGCAGTGCGACGGGTATTATCAACAACTTTGGTTGGCGCCGGTTTGGTCTCTTTTACGGGAGTAGCAGCTTTGACCGCGACACCCAAACCAGTGGCAACTACAGTTACACGCAACTCATTGGTCAACTCAGGATCGATAACTGTACCCACAACAACCGTTGCATCACCTGATGCAAACTCTTCGATGATACTGCCCACTTCAGAGTATTCACCCAAGGACAAGTCGATACCGGCAGTGATATTAACCAAAATACCGCGCGCGCCGTCCAGGTTTACATCTTCCAACAATGGGCTGCGAATCGCCGCTTCCGCCGCTTCACGTGCACGGTTTTCACCTGTCGCACGGCCGGTCCCCATCATCGCCATGCCCATTTCAGACATAACAGTTTTTACGTCAGCGAAGTCAACGTTGATCATGCCCGGACGAATAATCAGGTCTGCAATACCTTGAACTGCGCCAAGCAATACGTTGTTTGCAGCTTTAAACGCATCGAGCAGACTGGTTGACTTGCCCAATACCGACAATAATTTTTCATTCGGAATTGTAATCAGCGAGTCAACGCGCTCACCCAACTCTTTAATCCCCGCATCCGCAATCACCATGCGCTTTTTACCTTCGAAAGGGAAAGGCTTGGTCACTACCGCTACGGTTAAAATGCCCAGCTCACGAGCAACTTCGGCAACAATTGGCGCTGCACCGGTGCCTGTACCACCGCCCATACCCGCGGCGATAAATACCATATCCGCACCGCGCAATACTTCTGCGATTCGCTCGCGATCTTCCATCGCTGCTTGACGACCAATTTCCGGATTCGCGCCAGCTCCCAGACCTTTGGTCATGGAATTACCGAGCTGCAACACGGTACGGGCATCTATATCTTTCAATGCCTGCGAATCAGTATTGGCGCAGATAAATTCTACGCCTTCAATTTTGCTCGCGATCATGTGTTTGACTGCATTACCACCGCCGCCGCCAACACCGATCACTTTGATTACCGCGTTCTGATGAATGCTATCGACTAATTCAAACATGGCCACACCCCTTTTGTTTCCCTTGACTCAATCTGTGAAATTAAATTTGGTTAAAAATTACTCTGAAATATTTTTTTGATTTTGCTAAAAATTGAACCTTGCGACTCTTTCGTTGTTGTTGCCGCACGGCCACTACCTTGTTGTTGCTTCATGGCGTAAATCAATAAGCCGACGCCAGTTGAATAAATTGGATTGTTAACAATATCGGACAGACCGCGAATATTTTGTGGGGCACCAAGTCTCACCGGCATATGGAAAATTTCTTCCGCCAATTCAATAACACCTTCCATTTTGGAAGTGCCACCAGTCAGTACTATGCCCGCGGCAATCAAATCTTCGTAACCACTGCGGCGCAACTCAGCCTGAATCAGGGTAAACAGCTCGTCGTAACGCGGCTCAACAACTTCAGCCAACGCCTGGCGAGACAAATCGCGCGGCTGGCGATCGCCAACACTCGGCACTTTGATGGTTTCATCCGGGCTGGTCAGCTTTGCCAATGCACAGGCATATTTAATTTTGATTTCTTCTGCATTCGGAGTTGGTGTGCGCAGCGCCATGGCGATGTCGTTTGTCACTTGATCGCCAGCAATTGGAATCACACCGGTATGACGAATAGCGCCATCTTTAAAAATGGCGATGTCGGTTGTACCGCCGCCAATATCCACAACGCAAACACCCAACTCTTTTTCATCGTCAGTTAACACTGAATAACTTGAAGCGAGCTGCTCCAGAATGATGTCTTCCACTTCAAGGCCGCAGCGACGAATACATTTTTCGATGTTTTGGGCCGCATTCACCGCGCAAGTG
>DATIGS010000158.1:0-14957 GCA_035481425.1 Cellvibrio sp.
GCGCGATAACTGGAAATTCATGTCGGAATACGCTGACGGTGTACCGCGTTTAGATGTGTGCAAACCCGATGAAAATGGCAGCTATGCCATGAATTGGCCACTGAGCAGCAAAACCATCAGCTACCGCTGGGATAAAAACACCGTCGATGGAAAATCCATTACCAAATATAAATACCTTATTGGCAATCCTATCGTATGGTTCTCCGTTGTTGCCGGGGTTATTTTGTCGGTCGGATTAATTATCGGTCGTTTCGTTTACAACCATCCAATCAAAGATGAAAAATTATTTTATTGGATCTGCGCATTCACCAGCCTGTACATCTGTTACATGGTGGGAGTATTGCAAATCGAACGGGTTATGTACCTCTATCACTATCTGATGGCCCTGGTATTCGGCGCGATCAATCTTGCATTGGTATTTAATTATATCTACCGCGATGAAGTGCTCATCAACAACAAGCACACCATCATCAATGCAGGCCTGTTTGCCGCTCTGGTGATTGCAGTCTTTGCGTTCTTCTCACCGTTCACTTATGGCCTCGGATTAACCGAAGACCAATTTGAATTGCGCAACTGGTTCAGCTTCTGGAAACTGCAGGTGGTGAGATAATCATGAACATAAAAAATTTCCTCAATAAAAATAGCGTTTTCACGGCACTCATCGCACTGACTATAGTTGTTATTTTGGTGCGGATTACACCGGTAACTGTCGACCCGGTAGTAAAGCTGGTGATCAGTAAAAACCGTGTTGGAATCTCCAATATTCACCAACCGCGTGATATTGAATTTACCCGCGAAGTAATGGTTGATCGCTTGAATTTATTTCAAAAAAATAGATTCAGCCATCCCAAGCTCGGCAATGTTGCTACCTATGCCGACGATTTCTTTGTGGATGTAAACCATAAGATCACGGTCAAAAAAGCAGACACTTACCGATTCATCCTGGGCAGCGACGATGGTTTCTCCATCACCATTGATGGCAAGTTGCTGTGCGAATTCGTAGCAGATAGACCTTATAGTTCACAACCTTGTCTGATTCATTTGAGCGAAGGTGAACATCAGGTACAAATCTCTTACTTTCAGGGCTATGGCAACTCAGGCTTTACCGTTGAATACGCACGCGGTGATGAAAAACCGCGCTGGTTTGGAGATGACTCGGATAGTGTGAAGTTTTAAAGTCTGGATTTAAAATAACCGTCGCTTCAAAAATAAAAAACGCCTGCAACTAAAACTGCAGGCGTTTTTATTTAAGCCGCTTTTTACTTTATGGACGCAGATCTATTTCTCTCTGCATGGTTTCCGCACTGAAGTGCAATTGGCTTTTGCCGCGTCGCATCCTGCGCTCACCAAGCAAGAGCACGATAGGCGCAGCAATCAATATCGACGAGCTGGTTCCAATCACAATCCCGAACAACATTGGCAATGAAAAACTCGCCACAGCACTGCCGCCGGCAATAGCCATTGGCAAAATTGCAAGGAAGGTCGTGACCGAGGTAAACACCGTGCGCGTGAGTGTTGAGGTGATACTTTCGTTAAGCAATTGCACCAAAGGTTTGTTCGGGGAGCTGCGCAAATTTTCGCGGATACGATCAAACACTACCACTTTGTCATTCACCGAATAACCGATCAACGCCAATAGCGCAGCAACAGCCGTGAGATTAAATTCCACACCCGCAAGCGCAAAAAAGCCGATGGTTTTGGTTAAGTCCAGCGCGAGCGTCAGTGTTGCGGCCAGCGCAAAATGCGATTCAAAGCGCAGCCATAAATAGCCGAGCATGCCCAGCCCGGCTAACACAATGGCGAGAATGGTGGCATCGCCAAAATCGCCACTCACGCGCGGGCCCACCATATCGACACGCGGAAACTCTGCATCTGGTGCGACGGTTTGCACAGCAGTTTTAACCGCTTGCACGCTTTCGCCACTCGCTACATCTTCAGCGGATTGCCTCGGCATGCGAATTAAAAAATGGCCATCGCCGCCAAATTCCTGAATCGCCAGCTGCCCGCTATTGTTTTGGGTCAGCGCAGTGCGCAAATCAGCAACACCGGTATTAGGCGCATTCACTTCAATCACCGTGCCGCCACTAAAATCGACACCATAATCCAGGCCGGGGCTGAAAAATAAAAACACCGATGCAAGTGATAAAACCGCCGATGCGATCAACCCAAAAAAACGCGCACGCAAAAACGGAATCGTATTTTCACTGATGCGATCCAGCGCCTTAATACCGGAAATAACCAGCGGCTGTTTGCCCAATTTTTCCACGCGCCACTCCATCACCAAACGGGTAAATGAGATGGCGGTGAACATGGAAATTATTAAGCCCACTGCCATGGTCACAGCAAAACCACGCACCGGGCCACTGCCAAATAAAAACAATAAACTGATCGCAATTAATGAGGTGATATTGGAATCGAGGATAGTGCTATAAGCGCGCTGGAAACCGGCGCGCAGCGCTGACATAGCATCCTGCCCACGCCGCGTTTCTTCGCGGATACGTTCGTTAATTAAAATATTCGCATCCACTGCCATGCCGACACTTAAAATAAAACCGGCAATGCCTGGTAGCGTGAGTGTCGCGCCCAATAAACTCAACACACCAAAACTCAGCCCGATATTCACCGCCAAACCGATACAGGCGATAAAACCCCAGCGGCCGTATATGCCCACCATAAATGCCAGCACCAACAATGCACCGACAATACCAGTGCTGATTCCCATGGCGATGGCATCGCTACCCAGGTCCGGCCCGACGGTGCGCTCTTCAATAACTTTCAAGGGCGCAGGCAAAGCGCCCGCGCGCAATAACAAGGCCAAATCATTTGCGCTGGCACTGGTAAATGAACCGCTAATTTCACCACTGCCGCCTTGAATGGCGCTGCGAATAACCGGCGCTGTTACCACCTTATCGTCCAGCACAATTGCGAGAACGCGCCCAACATTATGCTTGGTCATATCGCCAAAACGACGCGCGCCTTCATTGTCCAATTTAAAATTAACTACCGGCTCGCCGGTCTGCTGGCTAAATGCCAAACGCGCATCACTAATGTGTTTTCCTTCCAGCGCTACTTTTTCTTCCAACTGGTAGCGTGCCCCAGGCGTGTCGCCTTGCACTGAAATAATTTTTGTATGCAGCGTCGATTTTTCATTGGCGGCCCAATGGAATGTCATGCGCGCCGTAGTCCCCAATAACTCGCGGATATGCTGTGGATCACCAACACCCGGCAGCTGCACTAAAATACTGTCGCTGCCCTGCCGGGTAATTATCGGCTCCACCATGCCGGTTTCATTCAAACGGCGCCGCACCACCTCCAGGCTTTGCTCCACTGCATCGCGCACTATCTGTTCATGCAGCGCCGGATTTTTATTCGCAGTTAATTCGCTGGTGTCCACTTCCAGTAACAAATGCGAACCGCCACGTAGATCCAATCCCAAGGTGAGTTGGTTCTGCGTGTACCAGTCAGGCAGTTTTTTCAAAACAGGATCAGGTAATACATTGGGCAGCGCACAGAGCAACCCAAATAAAATAATCAGGCCATAGACAATCGCCCGCGAAAAACGTGTTTTCATCGCCAATACTCCACCATGCACTCAGGGTTTCAGTTTTCAATTAGAAACTGAAACGAGCGCAAAAAAAATTAATTAATTTTTAGATAAGCAGGAGAAATTAAACGAGCGGAGGCGCGCGCGGGATATTAAGCGTAGGCAGTTGCTGTTGAATATGGTCTGCAACATAAAATGCGCGCAGTTGATTGGCATCAGCCAACAGCAGGGATGGGATAATTTCAGCCGTGGCTAACGCCCAAATAGGGGCTGGAGGTTCAGTCGATGTGGGCTGATCTTTAATACGGCTTAGCGTGTGATTAAAGAATCGCTGCAGCTTTAGCGAATGCTCGGCACTGACATGTAAGGGTAAATCCGCTGCAACTACTGCGCTCTTGTGCGATCCAGCCGTATTGAATTGTTCGACCTTGTTGTCGATATTCCAGGCCGCCAGCAAATACAAAATGCTCGCAGCCAGCATCCCGCTCCATAAGAACCGAATAGTGGATTGTTGTACGCAGAGCGATTGAATGGGCATAAGCTCGGGAGACTTGTGGAATCAACAGGAGATGGGGCGCCGCCTTGCCAAATCAAGGCAGCCGAAAAAAATAAAACCCTATAATCGACGAACTATTTCTGCCCGCCGGTTATAGGGACAATGCCAGATCAATACGCGTTTAGCGAGTGCACTGACGACGAACAATCAACAAACCAAGCCCCATCAACAACAACCACAGATTCACCGCACCACCACCGGATTTTTTGGGTGGTTTGGGAGTTTCAGGGGTGGTGGGCGTGGTAGGGGTCGATGTATCCACCATTGGTTTTTTGGTGGCGACAAACACCGCGGCTGTGCGCGCGGGTACGGTGAATTCGCCTTTGCTGTTATCCGCAGCAGATTCTTTTACACGCGCATCGTTAGAACTTTTTTGCAGCGCATGCAAAGTGAAGTCCGCACTTTTCAATTCCGGCAGGGTGAGCGTTTTGCTTGCGGTATTGGCATTGAAGATGACCAAAATCATTTCGGCATTTGTATCCAGGTTCGCGCTGCTATCACTCAACAGCATGGCGATAACCCCCGGCACTTGATCCGCACCATTGTTGTAAAACCTTACCTGCTCCTGGATTTGCGCTGCAGTTTCCAAGCGGAATAATTTGGAACTTTTGCGAATTTTTAACAGTTCCTCCATGTGTTCGCGTGCGCGCTGGATATCGGCAGGTGCTGGCATAAGCGCACTATTAGCCAACAGGTTTTTACTCACACTCCAGTTTTGCTCGTTGTCGCCTTTTAACGGCAGGCCTTTACCCCAGCCGTTATGCTGGTAGGTAAAATCGAGCGCGTTAAACCAATCGCCTGCGTCGTAACTATTACGGTCAGTAGATTTGGAACGCAGCATATCCTGCCCGGCATGGATGAACGGAACCCCCTGAGCAAGTAACAAAATTGAATTGCCCAGATTCTGCATGCGTACACGTTCGGCCATGTTGGTGGCGAGCGGTGCTTTGTACTGGATCATATCGAACAGGGTTTCGTTATCGTGCGCTTCGATGTAATTAATCGTCTCTTGCGGATCGAGCGTATATCCTGCGCCTTCAACAGTCGCTGCGGTTTTGGTTGCACCTGTGTAATCGACAAATGAATAGTTTTGCAAACTGCCTGCAAGCGCAATTTTCAAACCATCAGTTTGTTTGAGCAGGTTTTCTTTTGCCGCCGCATCCCCTGCATTTTCAGCATTGGGATCGAGATACAAACCATTGATAAAACTCTGGTGGCGAACATGGTCGATACCTGAATCAAATGGCCCACCGCCGCGCACTGCATCGCGGATAAAATTATTGAAGGTTCCAACACCTGTGCCGCTCATATTGCCGATGCGCGCCTGCACAAAACGCGCATCATCTTGCACTTCGCCGAAATTCCAGCCTTCCCCGTAAAAATAAATCTTGCTGCCGTCGACTCCATCATTGGCTGTTGTCAGCGCTTGGATTGCATTTTTAATGGTGACTATATTGTCTTTGGTGTGATGCCCCATGATGTCGTAACGGAAGCCATCAATTTTATAAGCGGTCGCCCAGGTTTTGATGGAATCTTGCATCAATTTTTCCATCATCCGGTTTTCGCTCGCGGTGTTCGCGCAGCAGGTGCTTTTTTCAATATCGCCCTGCGCATTCAAGCGGTGATAATAATTAGGAACCACTTTATCCAGCACTGAAGTATCACCCAGCAATGAACCGCTGGTGTGGTTGTAAACCACGTCCATCACAACGCGCAAACCAACTGCATTTAAACTGGCGACCATGGTGCGGAATTCACGAATGCGCGCAACACCATCTGGATCGGTTGCATAACTGCCTTCGGGCACTGTGTAGTGGTGCGGGTCATAGCACCAGTTGAAACCGTCTTGTCCACGAATGGCTTCCACCGCTGCCTGTTGCACTTCGCTGTCGGGCGCGTAGCTGGCAAGATTTTCTTCCACTATTTTTTGTTCGGATTTATTTTCATTAATGGTGGCGCAGTCAAACGCAGGCAATAAATGAATATGGCTCAACCCTGCACCAGCCAATGCTTTTAAATGTTTCATGCCATTGGAATTCGTTTGTGCGAACGCATTAAATGTACCGCGCTCAATTGCTGGCACGCTTTCATCGGCAATACTGAAATCGCGCACGTGCAATTCGTAGATCACCATATCTTCCGGCGCAGTGAATGACGGTTTTGGCAGTGAATCCCAACCCTCTGGCTTTAAATCGGCGTCATTCAAATTAATAAACTGGCTGCGCTTGCCATTGATAGACGTATTCAAACTATAGGGATCGGTCACCCGGTTTTTTTCAACCTTGCCGGTATTGCGAACGAATACGTCCACTTCAAACAAATAATATTTGCGATTCCAACTTGCATCGCCAGCGACTGACCAGACACCGGTTGCAGCATCCAGCGCCATAGGATAAGCAGTAGAGGTTGTCTGCGGATTTGCATCATCAAATACATGCAAGGTGACATGCTGCGCTGTAGGCGCCCAGAGTTTTACGTCGGGCGTTGCGTCTGCGTAGGTAACGCCCAATGCACCTGAATAAGCAAACACATCATCGAGCGCGCCGGCAAATTGCAGCGCAGTTGCTTCCACCAGATTGCCATTCGCATTAGTGATGGATAGCGCCGTTTGCTGCTTGAGAATATCCGGGACTTTATTGAGATCGCCCGGCGCGACTTTAAAAACAGTAAGATTTTTGAGATGTGGATATTTTGTTTTTAATGCATCGCTCAGGCCTGCGGCGTCATAGGCGAGCGTAATCGCATCGCCACCGGCAACACCTGCAGGGCTGGTGGAAAGGCTTGCATCTGCCGCGAAATGTAATTTGGCAATTGCAGTGGCGGCAATATCCGCCGCGAGCTCCAGCGCAATGGTATCGCGCGTCAGCCAATGGGCTTTGGCCGTTTTCAAATCACCTGCAACCAACTCGTCGCCGATGTACACTTTTTTATTGACTGAATCATAGGTGAAGACAACTTTTTGTTTTGCGGTCGTCACTGAAAAGTGGATGTTATTGCCATTATCGCCATAACTTTCATCCCACTTTTCATTGAGCGCAACTTTGGCTTCATAGTCGCCAACAGGCAGTGCGGTGGTAGAAAAAGTGTAGAGGCCATTGCCATCGACATCTTGCAGCCAGCTGCGCAGACAATCCGGTTGCCAATCACCCGCGCAACCCAGGAGCATCTGGAAATTTCCAACTGCCGTTGCGATAACTGAATTCGCATTAGAGGTTACCCAATGGGTTTTGTGACTGTAATAAAATTTAATATCTTGTGCACTTGCCAATGAGAGCGAAATATTATCGCCGCCCGCACTGCCGTGAGCGCCGTAATTTTCGGTCCAACCTGCATCAAGCGCTGCTTTAAATTGCCAATCGCCCAGGGGCAAGGAAAATACTTTTTGCCACACCTGATCGCTCTCATCGAACACCAGTTGGGTCGCTGTGCATTCCGGTTGCCAATCACCGGGGCAACCGAGCGCCGCTTGCAAATTGCCTGCAATAGTGACCGAGTTTGGTTGGGGATCAACTGGCGCGACTACATTTTCCTGCGAATTATCGGTAATCGCATGGGTCACTTCATCAAAGGTAAAAGTCACTGCTTTTTCTTCGGCGATGGCAAATGGAATATTGTCACCATTCGCATTGCCACCGGCGCCATAGTTTTCTGTCCATGCACCATTGATAGCAATTTTATATTGCCAAGTGCCCGCAGGAACGGTGAAGGTGCCAGACCATAGTGTGCCATTTTTGGTGAGCATGGTCGCGGCGCATGAGGGTTGCCAATCGTCGCTACAACCTAATTCGGATTGGATAGTACCTGCTACAGTGACGCTTGCAGGAGCGGATTGGACATAGACGGGAATAAGGAATGCGAGGCCGAGGCAAGCCCCAAACCTGATCAAGTTTGTTTTCATGATAATTCTCTCTAACAGTTAGCGCTTATTGTTATGGTGCTTGAGTGTGTTTGACTGCTTGACTAAATAATTGGAAAAAGGCGCAGCGAGGCTGCGCTGAATTATTAATAGCGTCGATAAAAACAGGGAGAATAGAAAATTGCCTTTACCCGTATTCAGGATAAAGGCAATGGGCTAATGCTATGAGGTTTAATACAATCGGCTCAAGCGGCTGCATACGTATTCACCGATGGTGATAGTGATACATACGTATGCAAAAAATACTTTTGTTTTTTTATTTAGTTTAAAACGATAAAAAAATATTTTTTTGTTATGTTTTATTTTTATTCGCTATTAATTCATTGCGTCCAAGCGCAGCACCAGGGATTGCAGCGGCGCCAGTGTCAACGCCAATTGTGCATGCTCGCTATTCACTATTAATGTTTGCGGCGCAGTGCGCCCCAAGTGTGAACTGAACGAGTAGGTTTGCGGTTGTAAGTTCCAGGCACGAATCAATTCAGCGGGCAACTGCAAATTAAAGCGCTGAATATTGGTTGCACTAAAGTTACTCACCACCAACCACTTTTGTTGGCTATTCCAGCGCGCAAAAGAAAATACATTGCCGCTGTAGCCTTTCGTTTGTTGGCAATTATAAGTGTGCAGCTCCATGTACTCGCCCGCAAATCCGGATTGCGAAGCAGATAGCAGCAAAAGTTCGCGATAAAATTCATGCAGGGATTTTTCTGCCGCAGTGGATTGACCGCCATCAAATTTTCCACCGTTCATAAAACGCTGATGCGCGGGTACGCCGGCGTAATCAAAAATGCTGGTGCGCGATGGATCACCAAAACCGGAATCCAATGCCGCCGCTTCCCCGACCTCTTGCCCAAAATAAATCATGGTTGGAGAGCGGCTGATTAATGCCGAGACTACCATCGCCGGTTTTGCCAATTCTGGATTGCCCGCAAATTCAGGGCTGGCAATGCGCTGCTCATCGTGGTTTTCCAAAAAGTGCAGCATATGCTCTTCAATATCACTCATTCCCGCTTGCACACTGGCGATGGCATCGGTGCTCGCTTTATGTTGCATGATCGCTTTTAAGCTATCGTACATTTCCACCTTGTCATAGAGATAATCCATTTTCCCGAGGCGAATGTAATTGCGATACTCCTGTGGGTTGTAAACTTCTGCCAACAAAAACGCATCGGGATTTTTGTATTTGATCGCGGAATTTAAATAACTCCAGAATTCCACCGGCACCATTTCGGCCATATCAAAACGAAAACCGTCCACGCCTTTATCCAACCAGTATTCAGCGATCTGGCGAAACTTGAGCCATGAATCCGGCACCGATTTTCCCTGCCAGAATTGGTAGTGTGCTTGTACCGATTGTTGCGCATAAGCTGCGGGTAATACTGGAAAATCCTTGCTGCCATCGGGGCGGACGCCGTAATTAATTTTAACGGTTTCATACCAGTCATCGAATTTTGGCTGAGCAAGGCGCGAGCCATTACCGGTCCACTTCGCGGGTTTTTCTTCAAACTTTCCGTCCGCCAGCGGATGTGTCTCACCGCCGAGTGGGCGATAAGGATTCTGCGCCCGACCTGTTTTAAAATCCGGTACTTCAAAATTTTCGCCGACGACATAATAAAAATTATTGTCGCGAGCATATTCAACGGTTTTATTATCCTGCGCTCCAAAATCGCTGACACCTGCAGGTTTGGATAGGGATTGATACGCGCGCGCAACATGGTTGGGTACTATATCGATAATCACCTTCATGCCCTGTGCATGGGTGCGCGCAATCAGCGCTTCGAATTCCTGCAAGCGTTTAGCAGGATCAACCGCCAAATCCGGATTTACGTTGTAATAATCTTTGACTGCATAGGGCGAACCGGCGCGGCCTTTGACTACGTCCGGATCATCATTGCTGATGCCGTACGCGGTGTAATCGCGGATCACTGCATGATGCGGCACGCCGGTGTACCACACATGGGTTACACCCAATTCCTTAATCGATTGCAGCGCGGTTTCATCAATATCATTAAATTTTCCCACACCATTTTCTTCGATGGTGCCCCAGGGTTTGTTGGTGGTATTTTTATTGCCATATAGGCGGGTAAAAATTTGGTATACCACTGGCTTGCCCTGTGCGACAACTTCCGGTTTCGCATAATTATTTTGCGCAGGTTGGACACAGCCGAGTAAAGCCGCGCAGGCAGCAGCGGCGAGTAAAATATTTCTCATAGCGAGCACACAAAAATAGGAAATGATTACTGTTGGGTAGGTTGCGCAAGGAGCGCCAATTGCTCGCTGTGCGGTTTGAAATTCAGCGCGCAGCCTTTAATAAAATGTTGCAGCTTGGCGACATCGTATTTATTGGCCATTTCATTGCCCGGCACCAATTGTTCTTGTTGTGGATAAAGCCCTTTACCGGTTAACAAACAATTCCAGGACACATTGGGGAAGTAGGCATCCAATTTTTGTTTTTCCAACTCATCGGTAATATTTTTTCCCGCCACCCAGGAGCTGAGGATGGAGCGCAATGACGGTGAAATTTTTTCGTTGCGGCCATTTTCAATCCAGTATTCGGTATCGGTACGCGAGTTGATGCGATAGTGGCAAACGATATAGTCGCGCACCGCATCAAAGCGAGTGCTGATGCGCTGGTTAAACTCGGCACGAAATTGATCGGTAAAATTGCCGCGGTTATAGGCTTCAATAAAACGCACAACGGTTTCCTGCACCATATCCAGCGCGGTCGCTTCAAGCGGTTCAATAAAACCTTGCGACAAGCCCACTGCGAGACAATTCTTTGCCCAGTGTTCAGCAACACGCCCGACTTTGAATTGCAAATGGCGCGCGTCGACATCCGAATCCAACAATCCGAGGTGCTGGCGGAATTCGGTTTCGGCAGCATCTTTACTGCAGAAGCGCGAGCTATAGACATAGCCATTGCCGACGCGATGGGTTAACGGAATTGTCCAGGCCCAGCCATTTTTTAAGGCGGTGGCGATAGTCTGCGCTTCTATATCGCCAGTTTGTGGCGTGGGGAAAACGACGGCGGAATCATTAAATAAACTTTCCGCGCAACTGATAAACGGGACCTTCAAGGCCTGCTGCAACAATTGGCTGCGGAAGCCGGTTGAGTCCACATAAAAATCCGCGTTGATGGTTTGGCCTTCGGCGGATTTTAAATAATCGATATTGCCCTGCGCATCGAGCACCACTTCATTCACAGTGGCTTGCACATATTTCACGCCCTTGGCCGCCGCCGTGCGCGCGAGGAATTTGCCGAGCAATGCCGAATCAAAGTGATAGCCGTAATTAATTTCAAACGGAAAATTTGGCGGTGCAACCGGCGCGAGTTTTTGTTTGGCCAATTCGGTTGCCAAAAAGAAATGATCCGGATGACCTTCCAGATTGATGCCTTTGCGGCGCAGAAAACTATTGTAAAAAAATGCGGGCGCGGTGAACTCATCTGGCTGGGATACAAACGGATGGAAGTAGTGTGTGAAGCCGGGTTTTACCGACCAATCCTTAAAGGTGATGCCCACCTTATAGGTCGCCCCGCACTCGTGCATCCAGTCCGACTCTTTTACACCAATCGCATTCATAAAACCGCGCAGCGGCGGTGTTGAACCTTCACCGACACCGATAATGCCAATGTCCGGAGACTCCACCAGCGTGATCTCAAAACCCTGCTGCGCCCAGTGCGTGGCCATTAAATTTGCGGTAATCCAACCGGCGGTGCCACCACCTAAAATGACGATACGTTTTGTACTGCCCATGGAATCTCTCGCTCTTACTGTTAGAACAAATAGTAGTTGTTGAAACAAAATAATAGTGTTGAAACAAAATCGCCCGGCTAGTCACACTGGCCGGGCGATAGTTGAACCGGCACCACTCGCGTGGCGCCACAGAGCGAGTGCTTAGAACTTGTAGTTGATACCTACGTAGTACTGGCGACCAAACTCTTTGTATTCACCCAATGCGTAATCTTCGCTGTAGGAAATTACGTTGGGTTCATCAGTCAGGTTGTTCACCGAGAATACGATGTCGATACCATTGTCGAAACCATAAGACGCTTGCGCATCAACCGTGGTGTACTCCTTCGCTTCTACCGGTGTGGAGCTGCCAGGGATAGGCATATTCAAAATATACTCATCGCGGTAGCGCACGTTCACATGGGTACTGAAGTTGCCGATGTCCCAGAAGCCAGTTGCGCTCCATACGTTTTTCGACAGGCCTGGCAGTGGCAGGTTTTGACCATAGAGGTTACCGCCAGCAACTTCGGTCTCACTTTCAGTGTAAGAGTAGCTCGCAGTCACACCCAAGCCAGCAAATACGCCCGGCAAACTGGTAAAGGTATCGGTCACTGCAAATTCGGCACCGCGGATATAACCACCCTTGTCGTTGTTGACGTAGGTTTCAAATGCGCCCGGCACCATGCCTGCAGGAACTTCAATTCCCAGCGCATCAAAATCGGCTTCACCTGGATCGAGGAATTGTTTTTCCACCAGGCTTTCGATGTCTTTCCAGAACACAGCCACAGTGACGGCATCGCCTTCATCGTAGTAATGCTCGTAAGACAGATCCACCTGGTTAGCGCGGAATGGGTCAAGGTAAGGAGAACCTTTGGTCCATACGTTGTATTCAGTTTCGCCTGCGCTGTTAGTGCTGTTCCAGGAACCAGCGCCACCTTTCAATTGGCCCACGGGCGGACGGCTCATTACTTTCGCCGCAGCGAAACGGATGATGTCGTTATCGCTCAAGGCAAAGTTCAGGTTTAACGCAGGCAGTGTGTCGTTGAACTCCGGACCATAGGTTACATAGTCGTAGTTGTCCTGGGTTACACCCACGTCGTCGGTAATGGGCACACCATTGCCAGCACCAACGTTTTGCACACCACTGGATTTCACATCGGATTCAACATAGCGCACGCCGAAGTTACCGGTCAGGCCGACACTACCCAACTCCGCTTCGATATTGGCCATCAAGTAATACGCAGTGACGTCTTCTTCCAGCAAACCAGACTCAACAAAAGTCCAATCGCGGCTGAAGACTTGTTTGCCCTTGTAGTTGCCCGCACCAAAGATGCTGGTGGCCAGGCCGTCCATATCGTTCACTACCAAATGATCCGGCGCACCAGTCACTGATTGCACTTCAACATAGCCAGCCAGCTCTTGTGGCGTACAGTCGATTGCCGCTGCACCGCTGGTCATGTTGTCGGCGCAGTAGCCGTTGTATTGGCCATCGCGGCTACCGTAGAGGAATGCACCGCGCTGCGAATCAAAATCACGCTCGGATACACGCACACCTGCTTCGATAGAAGATAGTGCACCCCAATCCAGATTCAGTTTGTAATCGATCTTGGCACTATCAACTTTGTCGGTATATTCGTGCGGAAATTCTTCATAGCGTGACAAACGCATTTTGGTCACATCAGTGAAATCCACGCCGCCAAAAGTCGCCATTGGAATGCCATCGCCTTTGCCAACATAGCTGAAGGATTGGCCAGCGGCTTCTTCCCAGGTCAGCAGGTTGCCGCTGCCATCGCTGGTGATGTCATAGGCATGCATGGAGACGATGCGGTCTTTACGCGTCTTGGTGCCTTCGCTGCGCGACAAATCAAAAGACAATTTGTTGTTGTCATTGATGTCCCACTCGGCGCTCAAGCCATAGCTGTCGGTATCGGCTTCGGTTGATTGGTCTTCGCTGCGCGCCTCAAACCAGGGGCTGCCATCAATACCGCCCGCAGTTGGATCGGTAATGCCGATTGTCGCATCCTGCACCACGTTGTGATCAACCGTGAGTCCGGAGAGCGCAAAGGTGTTGGCATTTTGCAAACCGCCCACGGTGATGCCGTGGCGCAAATCGTTGCGATCGAATACCGATTTGAAATAATCGAATTGGGTTTTGAAATTGTCAGTCGGTTGGAACACGACAGTAGCGAGGTAGCCATCGCGCTTGTCTTCACCAGTACCTGCCTGCCATTGGAATGCGCGGGCACGCGCATCATTTTCGCCATCGCCATTGTAATCAGTGGTAGTGTCGTAACCGATTTGCGCATCGGCGCCGGCGCGTGCACCGGTAAAGTTGTTAGGCTCTTCCATGTGCGAATAACCCAGCGCTACACCAAGCATGTCATCCATATATTTGCCTTGGTAAGACAAGCTCAGGCGATTCCCGTATTCATCCGCACCCACTGCATCGGCGCCATCGTTATAGGACATGCGCGCGCTGGCATTGAAGCTGTGCTCTTGCGTTGCATTCAGCGGGTTAATGGTTTTCAAATCCACAAGGCCAGCAACACCACCCTCGATGTGCGATGCCTTGGGTGATTTATACACCGCTGCCTGGGTAATTAACTCTGCCGGATATTGGTCAAACGCCATCCAGCGCGTGCTTTCCGTGTAACCGGAAGTAGACGCTTGCTCGCGGCCATTCAATGTGGTTTGAATAAAATCGCCATTCATACCGCGAATATTTAATTGTGATGACTGGCCTGAATCGCGCACGGTAGTAACACCGGGGATACGCCCTAATGCATCGGCGATGGATTGGTCAGGCAGCGATGCCAACGCACCCGCATCCACAACATCGACAACCGTATCCGCATTGCGTTTGGTATCAACTGCATTAATGATGGTGCTGCGGAAACCGGTGACGGTAACTTCTTCGACTTCTTCACCGGCAGTATTTTGCGCATAAACTGTTTGTGAGCCTGACACCAGTGCCATAGTGGCAGCCAACGCAAGCATGTGGTTGAACTTGTGCTTTTTCATGAATTTTCTCTCCGCGGAGGTATTGCTATTATTTTTAACATAGTGCGTAAACGACCTTCCCTCCTACGCAATATGCGTAAAACAGAATGATTCTGTCGTTAAAAAGATAGTAGGCCTTTGGGCGCCACCCTCACAATAGAATGCATACGTATTCAACGCTTCGCATACGTATGCAATCACATTTCCCTGCAC
>DATIGS010000159.1:0-6212 GCA_035481425.1 Cellvibrio sp.
AGAACACACTTGGTATAGCAGCTTGTGCAATTAACTGCCGAAGTTTCTTCCAATACCTGAGGTAGTTCATAATGGATGGCAGACGCTTTATCGCAGACGATCCGGACACCTTTCTATGAATCCTCAACACAGTATGCCCCCCCACCCGGCACAGTGTATGGGCTCTATCTATTCAGCCAAATCCTGGATCTGGCTGGTATTTAGCCTCTGGTATTTCTTTCCCGTGTATTACGTCGATCACTCGGCCCTCGGCCGAACCCTGCTGGTTGGCGTTTATTTTTTATTTGTCTCGCTGTATTTATGGGCGATTACGCTTAACTCCCAACACGTGTGGAAACCCATACTGGGTATTGTGGTGCTCGCGTTGGCGATAACACCCTATACACCCGGTTCAGGTACATTTTTCTCTTATGTGGGTTTTTTGGTGGGTTTTTCGTATCGCACCAAAACCTGGTTAGCCGTTACAGCCTTATTGACGCTCACGATCGCAGGCATGCATTTCTATTTTAAGTACCCGCTGCCCTATTTCGCATTTCCGGCACTTTCGGGCCTCATTACCATTGGCATTATCGGGTACGTTGAAAAATTACGTTTGGAAGCGCGTATCAGCCAACAAAAAAGCTATCAGGAAATTGAACAACTTGCCGTCATTGCCGAGCGCGAGCGGATTGCACGCGACCTCCACGATATTCTTGGTCACACCCTATCGAGCATCGCGCTCAAAGCGGAGCTGGCAGAAAAATTATTGAGTCAGGAAAAACACGAACAAGTTAAACAGCATTTGTCGGAACTTCACCAGATCGCTCGCAACAGTTTGAGTCTGGTACGCCAGACGGTGTCTGGCTATAAGCACCGCGGACTCTCAGGTGAAGTAGTGGAGCTGTGTGAAAAACTGCGGCAAAAAGGTTTTGTTGTCGATCTGCAGGGCGAAATTCCGCAACTCACTCCGCGCGCTGAAACGGCAATCATTTTGGCGCTGACCGAATTGACTACCAACGTATTGCGCCACAGCAATGGCAATCACTGCCAAATTGAATTCCAACAACAATGCGACAAAATCCTGGTGCGCATGCATGATAACGGCGAAGTGAAATCGCTGGTCCCGGGCAACGGGTTGCAAGGGATCCAAGAGCGACTGCATGCACTCACTGGCGATTTACAATCGTCTATCCATAAAGGTTGTGAGTTTGTCATTTCATTGCCGCGCCGCGAACTGAATCAGCAAGGATCGTAAACAACGATGAAAATTTTATTGGCAGAAGATCAATCCATGGTACGCGGTGCGTTGGCCGCCCTGCTCAGCATGGAAAATGGTTTTGAAATTACGCAGGCAGAAGATGGCGACCGTGCATGGCTGCTTATGAAACAAAACAGCTACGACATTTTACTCACCGATATCGAAATGCCGGGCCGCTCCGGCCTTGAATTGGCACAGTGGGTACTGCAACAAAAATTACCTACCAAAACCATCATCATCACCACCTTCGGTCGCTCCGGTTATATCCGTCGCGCAATCGACATGGGCGTTGCCGGCTTCTTGCTAAAAGATGCACCGTCGGAACAACTCATCCAGGCTATTTATAAGGTGATGGACGGCAAGCGAGTTATTGATGGCGAACTCGCGATGATGGCATTGGGCGAAAGCGATCCACTCAATGACAAAGAGCGCCGCGCCCTGCGTTTGGCAGCCGAAGGAAAAACCACTGCTGAAATTGCAGCAGTACTCTGTTTGTCCGAGGGGACTGTACGCAATTACCTTTCTGAAGCCATCGCCAAATTGCATGCGGCCAATCGCGTTGATGCAGCTCGCATCGCTCGCCAAAAAGGCTGGATCTGATATTCAGCTTTTTATTATTCACTTGACCCTGCATACAAGTTAGGCATTTAATCGCCCCCTCAATTATTAACAATAACGAGGGAAACCTGACATGCAGCTCGAGACCATCCGGCAGCTGCCGGAGTACGCGGCCCTGACCCGCGCACGCAAAAAAATTATGTGGCCTTTATCACTGGCCACTATCGCCGCTTACTTTGCACTCATCCTTACCATCGCCTTTTACCCCACTACACTTGGAACCCCAATTGGCAGTGGCGTGACCACTATCGGCATGGTGCTCGGCCTCGGCGTTATTTTGTTTTGCATGCTCATCACCGGCATTTATGTTTACTACGCCAACCGCGTACTGGAACCTTTGACCCAAGCCATTGTGGCAAAAGCAGGAGGCAAGCAATGAGATACAACGCCCCTGTCGCATTAATTCTCTCCGCCATGGCGACTTGTGCCTGGGCACAGGCGAGCAGCGAAAAAAGTGTGAACATTATCGCCATCATTATGTTTTTGGCTTTCGTCGCCGTGACCCTCGGCATCACTTGGTGGGCTGCACGCCGCACCAAAACAGCGAGCGATTTTTATGCCGCTGGCGGTGGCATTACCGGTTTCCAAAATGGTTTGGCAATTGCGGGCGATTACATGTCTGCCGCATCCTTCCTCGGCATTGCCGGCTTGGTTTATACCTCGGGCTTTGACGGTTTGATTTACGCCATCGGCTTTTTGGTCGGCTGGCCGATTGTATTGGTGCTTATCGCCGAACCGCTGCGCAACCTGGGCAAATATACCTTTGCCGATGTAGCTTCATTTCGTTTGCAACAAAAACCCATCCGCATACTCGCCGCCAGTGGTTCACTGGTAACCGTCATTTTTTATTTGATCGCACAGATGGTCGGCGCGGGAAAATTAATCGAATTATTGTTTGGCCTGCCTTATGAAGCGGCCGTGGTGATTGTGGGCGTACTCATGACCCTCTACGTTACCTTCGGCGGTATGATTGCCACCACTTGGGTGCAACTGATCAAAGCGATTTTATTATTGTCCGGTGCATCGCTAATGGCATTTTTAGTCATGCTGCAATTTGGTTTCAGCTTTGAAAATTTATTCGCCGAGGCCGTTAAAGTGCACGCGAAAGCCAATGCAATTATGGCGCCCGGCACGCTGGTCAGCGATCCTATTTCGGCGATTTCGCTCGGCATCGCACTCATGTTCGGCACCGCGGGTTTGCCGCATATCTTGATGCGTTTCTTCACGGTGAAAGATGCTGTGCAAGCGCGTCGCTCGGTATTTTATGCCACCGGTTTTATCGGCTACTTTTACATCCTCACCTTCATCATCGGTTTCGGCGCGATTATTTTGCTGTTGAAAAATCCCGCGTACTTTACCGATGGCGCTCTTATTGGTGGCGCTAATATGGCGGCGATCCATTTATCGCAAGCCTTGGGTGGAGATGTATTGCTCGGCTTTATTTCTGCTGTTGCCTTCGCCACCATTCTTGCCGTGGTATCGGGCCTCACGTTGGCTGGTTCGAGCGCAATTTCCCATGACCTCTATGCGACCTTGATACTCAAAGGCGTGCGCGACGAGAAAAAAGAAATTCGCGCATCGCGCATCGCTACTATTTGTTTGGGCGTGGTCGCGGTGCTGCTCGGCATAGTGTTTGAAAAACAAAACGTAGCCTTTATGGTCGGCCTCGCCTTCTGCGTCGCCGCCAGCGCCAACTTCCCGATTTTGTTGCTGAGTATGTACTGGCGCAAACTCACTACGCGCGGTGCGGTGATTGGTGGCGGGCTAGGTTTATTTACTGCGGTCATCCTGGTAGTCATTGGCCCCACTGTGTGGGTCGACACCTTTGGCAATGCCACCGCGATTTTCCCGTACAAGTATCCAGCCATTTTCTCAGTGAGCATCGCGTTTATCGGTATTTGGTTTTTCTCGATCACCGATAAATCTGCCGCCGCCGCGAATGAGCAAGCCGCATTTGATGCGCAATTTGTACGCTCACAAACCGGCATTGGTGCTGCAGAAGCGTCGCAGCATTAATGGCGATTCGCGCGAATTAAAATTCGCGCAAAAAAATGCCCGGACACTCAACATGTCCGGGCATTTTTTTTGCAGACTAAAAATTACAAACCGCAAGGTGATGGCAGCGGAGGATTCTGTTCTTTCACATCATCGATATAAGCCACTTTATTGGAGCGCATTTGTGCAACCTGCGCCTCTACCTCAGCAGTAGTGATGGCAACACCTTCCTGGAAAAATACCCAATCAATATCTTCCTGGTATTCACGAATTTCCGGTGAATCAACTGGCCCTAAAGAAACGTCGGCGCCTTTGGGCATAAACCATAAATTGAAATTGATCGACATAAAATCTTCCGGGTAAACCGCGCTGGTGTGCTCGGAGAAAAGCTTTCCATCGACATAGTAGGTGACTTTGTTATTGGCCACGGTCAGTACCAGCGTGCGCCAGCCAGCGTAGCTGCCTTCCACGCGGGTAAATTCGTTGACCTTGGTCCAGGGTTCCAATTGAAAAGTATCCCAACTGGTAGTCCACATTGCCGGTTTGGAATCTTCACCCCAGCCACCATTGGGCAGGTATTCGAAATCAGTTTCGCTGTAATTTTTATCCATCGGTGCCTTGAGTGGGCTAATGGCATACATGGTCTGGATAACTTCATCGCCATCGGGACCGTAGCTCGGCTCGTCGCGGAAAAATACGCGCGCCGCATATGTACCTTCGCGGTATTTACGTGCATGGCAGAATTGCGTGTGACGGGTTTTTTCACCGGTGCCGTTGGTCACCGAACTCATGCGCACGGCCCCTGCTTCGGTATCGGGAATATCCGCGTGGAAAGACAATCCCTCCGCCGACCAGGTTGCACCTTTAATACCCGGGTGGCCGGTTTCCGTACGCACCTTCCAACCATTGCCATAAAAAGCGTCGATGGATTGATAACTGAAATCATCGAAAAACACTGCTGCTGTCGCAGGTACGGCGGATGAGGTCTGCATTGATGCTGGCGATTGGACGCTGACTGCAGCAGATGCGGTCGTCGATTCGTTTGTTGACCTGGTGCTCGAATCACATCCGACAAACGCAATGGATGCAGAAAGAATACTGGTAAGAAAAAGTCGTTGATGGCCCATATTGTTATCCTTTGTGGTTGATTGGCGAGCGCAATTTCGCGCAATAGGACAACGTTGTCAAACAGATTGCAGATTGCGCAGGCAGTTTTAACAAGGATTTACATAAGTTAATGCAAAGTGAAAATGTCGTTTTCACTTTAAGCATCATTAGAGAGAACTACTTTAAAAATCGGGCGGCGATGCAATAAAGACCACATCGCCCGTTACCGGATGCATAAACCGCAAATCCGTCGCATGCAGCAATAAACGGTCGGCTGCCTTCGCAAATTCGCCCGCGTAAAACTCGCACCCCAGAATCGGGTGCCCTATCGCCTGTAAATGCAGGCGTAGTTGGTGGGATCGGCCAGTAATAGGATGGAGGAAAACCCGCGTAGTACCGGCAGCCTCATCGCGCGCCAGGATTTGGTATTCGGTGACCGAGGGTTTTCCCGTCGTTGGGCATATTTTGTATTTTGGTCCTTCATCTGCGGCGATAGGCAAGTCGATGACGCCCTCGTCCTGTTCCATTAAGCCGGCCACTACGGCGGTGTAATGCTTATTCACCGTCCGCGCCTGGAATTGTTTGCTGATATGGGACAGCGCCGCTTTGTTGCGCGGGATCACCATTACGCCCGAAGTATCAAAATCCAGCCGATGAACGATGCTGACACCGGGATAATTTGCCTCCAGCCGGCTTATCACCGAATCGCGATTTTGCGGATGGCGGCCGGGTACGCTGAGCAGGCGAGTGGGTTTATCGATCAACAGGAAATCAGCGTCTTCCCGCAAGATCCGGATTTGCCCTGCACACGGAGGCAGGACAAATAATTGGTCAATATCTGGGTGCATAAAGAGAGTCGATAATAGATAGAAAAATAATCAATAAGCTCATGATACCAGTGCCAGCCCAATAAACTTGCGTGTCATAACCAACAGGCACACACTTAGCAAAAAACGTTTGTTCACATCTTTATAGCCTACTGGTATCTTGCCGCCCAACTCGCGGGAGCATGGCTTTTCCTGTATCCTGCGCGCCTCAATTTATAGCCTACTGCGCCATTCCGTGATGGCCACTACACCATATGATAGGTATCTAGCTCCATGTATATCTACGACGAGTACGACCATAGCATTCTGCGCCAGCGTATCGCCCAGTTCCGCGGCCAGACTGAACGCTTCCTTGCAGGGGAGCTTCCACCCGAGCAGTTCCTGCCTTTGCGCTTGCAAAACGGCCTTTATGTCCAGCGTTTGGCGCC
>DATIGS010000160.1:0-18615 GCA_035481425.1 Cellvibrio sp.
AGACCCGCTCTGGCATAGCTGTTGCTGTAGTTTGCGTAACTCAAACCTGTAGCCCCGCAGGGGCACACAAAGCCACGAATACGGGCTTTTTCGATATTCGCATCGGTATTTTTCGGGATTCGGAGTAAAGCAAGAATGGCAGCAAGCACCATCAACAGACAGGGAATGCCCCTCGTTGCACCATCGCGCAGCAAAGGCTCAAGTCAATTTGCACACTTCTGCGACCTTTATCACCAGCGGCTGGACGCATTGACGCTCGCCAAGCAACTAATCCACATGATCAAAGCGGTGCAGCGCCACCGCGGCATGACCATGGGTACGCTGGGTGGCAACCAGCAATTCCGCGATGAATTGGCCCATTTGCAAGTTCAGCTGGAGCGCCGGCTGGAATTGCTGCAAGCTTTTTCCGCCCGCAGCATCGGCCTGCTTAGCCCGCGCGACCAGGAAAACCTGAACAATGCCTGGCTGACCATCAGCCGCGATTGGCAGGAAGATGCGGTTATCGATAACTACGAGCTGCACTGCCATTTGATTGAGCAATTGCTGAGTATGGTGGCGGCGCTGGGCAAGCAACTGGAGTTACCTACTTCCCAGTCCATGCCGCCATCGACACCGGAAATAGCCGAGCCCAGAATCATCCATGCCGATGAAACCCTCTACCCCAACCGCTTTAAATATCTGGAAGTACTGCATTTCGCCACACGCCTGATGCCCGCAGTCGCCGAGCAGATTGGCCGGATCCGCGCGCTGGCTACCTATGCCTCCGCGCTGGGTTATTGCGATAAGGATTTCGCCAGCAAATTGCGTTATGTCATCCAGTGCACCCGGGTGAACAACGAGAAATTACGCCACCAGACCAAGCGCCTCGAAGGCTTGCTGGACAGCGATTTAAGCCTGCTGGGTCAATTAAAAAGCTATGAAATCAAACTGGAGTTTTTGCTGTCGATGGTGGAAAGCGATGTGGTCAATGCGCACCAGATCAATGCTGACAGTAGCCGCCTGTTCAGTTTGGCGACCGACATCATCGATGTCTATTTGAAGGTTGTGGATGAAGGCGTGCAGTTGCTGACCCAGTGGCACGAACAAGACATTGAGATCTGGGTGCAGTCTTATTAAGCGCGCCCGGGCTTGCCTCCGGCAAATCCCTCCCTACAATAAGCTTCGCTTTGGTTAGGGATGTTTTATATGCGCACTCGTTGGCCCGCCTGCTTTTTAGTTTCCGTCTCATGCGTCTTTCTCTCGTGTGTAACCCTCGCACAACCTAATGTCGAGCCGCCGCCAGAGGTGGCATCTTCAGATTCCTCACTGTCAGAGCCATCCATTGAAGAGATGAACCAGTGCCTCCAATCCTCAGTGGTTGGCGCAGCCGAAGCTATGACAGTTGCCGAGCTAAAGCAGGCTTGCCGTTTACTACACCAACAGAACCAGGCAGCCCAAGCGGAGATTTCTGAAACTGCCGTTGCCACAACCACCGAGCCCACCCGCGCGCTGGATGCACGCATGACCCTGGAAGAGTTGAATCGCTCCAACCGTTTTGTACTCACCCCTCACAAACGCAATTATCTTTTCCCGGTGAGCTTTACCCGCCACCCCAATACCGAGCCTTATATCGATGCCAATGACGAGACCCTCACTGACCTGAGCCGGACCGAAGTGGATTTCCAGTTCAGCATCAAGATTTTGTTGTTTGAAGACATGTTTGGCGATAACGGCCAGTTTTATATGGGTTACACCAACCACTCCCTGTGGCAGCTGTATAGCAAAGAAGATTCCGCGCCCTTTCGCGAGTCGGACCATCAACCCGAGCTGATGCTGCGCTTTACCAATGACTGGGAGATCCTGGGTTTCCGCAATGTGCTCAACGAACTGGTGCTGAATCACCAGTCCAATGGCCAAGGCGGGCAGTTGTCGCGCAGTTGGAATAGGGTCATGGCTAATACCGTGTTTGAGCGGGGCAATTTCGTTTTCGCCCTCAGCCCCTGGTATCGCATTCCCGAGCCGGAGCAGGAATATCCCGGTGATCCGGATGGCGATGACAATCCGGACATCACCCATTACATGGGGAACTTCGAATTTAACAGCGCCTATAAGTACAGCGAGAGCATCTTCAACATGATGCTGCGCAACAACTTTGATGCGGATAACAAGGGGGCGATAGAGTTGGGCTGGAGTTTTCCAATCAGCACCAATTTGCGGGGACAACTGAAGTATTTCAACGGCTATGGCCACAGCCTGATTGACTACAACACCGATATGGAAGTCTTTGGACTGGGTATTGTTTTTACCGATTTATTCTAGGGAACCTCTGAAAAATTAACGTGCTTGCTCTTGCGCCGTATACATTTTTCAGTAAATCCCGGTGCTGCCTTAATAAGCCTCACCCAACATGGACACCAGCTCGCGGATAGATTCTGTCGCCTGCGGGGATGCATCGATAATCGAAAATCCGGTCCAGTGTTTGCCTGACAAATCTGCATCCCGCGCCCAGAGGCAATCGGCCCCCACCTGGATGACCATCTGCCCGTTTACCGGCTCAGGTACATGCAGGTCCAGGGTGTAAAGGCGATCCTCTTCCATGGCGACATCGCCAACCACCATTAAGCCCTGGGCATGGATATTCACCAGCCGGCCGATATATTGGTCGCGCAGGCTATCGTACACATCAACATCGCCATTGATCGTATGGCGTTCCAACTCCCTGTCGTGTTCACGCGAGCAATTGTGGGTCATGGTGCATTCCCGGTTTTAAGATGATCGGCTCGTTCGTTAAGGGTGTGATAAATATTTTCCAGCGCGCGCTCGAAAAAGGGTTTGGTACTGCCCGCGATAATACGTGCGCGGCCGGCGAGCATATCGCGCGCCAGTTGCAAACCCGCTGCGAGTGACACTTTGCGACCCTGCTGATCCACCAACATATAGTGCTGGGTCTTTTTGTTGTACCAGGCCACTTTCAAACGTTTGCCACCGTCAAATTCAAACCAGGTGCCAAACTCCACCATTTTCAGGCTATCGACAATTTTGGCTTCTTCGGGCAATACCGGCTGCTGCTCCCCCGCAGAATGACCGGCCTTTTCAGCAGCCAGGGATTCCAGCTTGGATCGCATAAGTTCAGGGGCGGGTTCCGCTTTGCGGCTTTGCAGTGCCATCCGCTGCAGCGAAATAACCGCGTCCAGCAACTTGCGGCCTTTTGCCTGCTCGTAGCCGATAGTTTCAAAACCTCGCTCCAGCGCGGCCAGCAAGCCGTCTTGCAGCTCCATTTGTTTGACCTTGTCCTGCTGTTTGGCTTTGGGCTCCAGCGTCCACAGCAGATCGTCAATCACCCGCAGGGCGCGCTGCCAACTATCGGATTTATCGCCATAGCGTAGCAGGACAAACGAGAGGTAATCCGACCAGGGTTGCAGCAGCAATAAAAGGATCGCCGATGGCATTTCACGATTATCCGTGCGGCCACGCACTTCGCTGTTAACCTGGATTTTGGCTTCGCGCAGTTTTTCTTCGCCCTGGGCTTTCTCCAGTGCGCGGCGCTCCATCAGCTCCTGGCGGCGCGCCACATTGTGGGTGTAAGCATTAAATTCGATCAGCAATTCAGCAAAGATGCGCACATCATTTTTAAAGTCGTTCAGCAGGCGAAACACGGTGGTTTTGATTTTGGTGAAGATATCGTATTGGTCGCTGCCATCATTACTCACCCAGCGAACACCTGCTTCCGCCAGACTATTAAGCAGTACCCGCGCCGGATGCTCGGGCTGCTCGAAAAAGCCTTTGTCGATAAACGCGATTTTCAGGAACGGCGTATGCAGATAGCTGAGCAGCGCTTTGACCGAATCCGGCAAGTGATCATCGGAGAGCATGTACTCGAACAACATGCCGACCAGATCGATCGTCTGCATATCGCCCGCCTCTACCGCGCCGTTCTCACTTTCGCTGGCGATCTGCTCCATCATCTTGCGGCCGACCTCAGCCACGGTTTGCGGGGCTATAGGTACGGGGCCGGTTTCATGATTGGCAAGCGCTTGCTGGGTCACATTCAGCGCCTGGGTTTGCATCTGCTCCAGCACGCCTACCAATTGGGTCTGGGAGTAAATCTGTAAATTGCCGGCCGCTTGCGGAGCCGCAATGACACCGGTCGGATGAACTTGCTGGTTATTAGCTGGCTGGAGCGCGGTTTGCCCTGCGGCCGTCACCGGCTGGGATGCGAAGGTGGCCGCCTGGATTGCGGGCAATGCCTGGGTGACATGGGTCTGCAACAGGCGGATCGCATTCAAAAGGCTATTTTGGTACTGGATGTCATTGGGGTTGAGCGCACCGCTGAGCAGCTTATCGCTTGCACGGCGCTGGTGTTGTTGCGCTTCAGCCTCCTGTTGTTGCTCCGCTTGTTGCTGTGCATCCAGCGGGTCTGCGTGTTCAAAAGGATCGTCTTGTATCGCCTCAGCCGCTTTGTGATCCGCAGGCTTGTCGTTGGTCGGGACAAAACGCAAATTGGGCAATAGGTTCTGGCGAATTAAATAATCATTCAATTCCCCGTAAAGGCCATCGAGCACGCCGATGACATCCTGATCAAACAACTTGTAACCAATGATTTTGGTTTTGGCATCAATATCCAGATTGCTGAGCAGTTTGCGCAGCGATTCGCAGAACTGTACCGGACTTACCGGATTGGCGCGCTCATCAATTTTTTCGCCATCATTCAGCAGCGCAAAACGCTGTTGCAGCGCCCATAAGTACTCGGCGAAAAAATTGTCGGCGCGATGGGTAATGGAGGTAATGGCAATAGTTTCTTCAAGGTCGGAGTGTTCAACCAGCGAAAGTATGTCGCCACTAAAACGCTCTTCGCCAGTCAGGGTGTTCAGGGTTTTGTTTTTGAATTTTACAAACCCATTGGCCAGGTGTTGGCAAAACTCCTGCTCCGCCGCCTGCTGTACGGCAGCTAGCAAGTTTTGGGTTTCATAGAGTGCAACCTGTTCTTTATTGGATCTCGCCTGCTCAGCGGTCTCCAGTAGCTGTTTGCACCACTGCCGCCAAAAATTGGGGAAAACGCGATAGGCAAAGCCGCGCGTGAGATCGCGGCAATGTTTTAAATATTGAATGACCAGCTGCTCTGACATGGCCACCGCCGAATACGGTGAGGATTTATTCGTATCAGAACCAGGCAAGCCTGGGTTATGCCCCGAGTTATGCATAGTTATTCCGTATTTTTCCATGATGTTCGTGTTTCCCTAGCGCCTTCTATACCTCATTGGCAGCATCGCCATGGCTGAATCCGGCATCTGCCTGCGGCACTTAAGTCCAAAGGCTAGATGAGGCCATCTTCTGTCTAGGCTGTCCTAAACGACAATCTTATCATTTTGTGATTTTTCATCCAGACTGAACGAGCTACGCGTCACAGATAGATTAAAAATAGCACGATCTGCGCAAATAGTTGCATAGGTAATGGTCTGGGTGCGTCATTCGACCTGGGAATTTGTCTTAACTTCGAAACGCACCAAAATAAAACAGCGTGCACACTCGATAGTTCTATTGTGGGGCACAAAAACCTGCCCTTACCCCATCCTCATTCTTAGAACTCCCTTAAAAGCCTTGCTATAGCAGTGTCCGGAAAATTGGCATCTATATTGCGATATGCAAACCGTAATAACTGATTCGCACTCTGGGTGGTTTTGGCTATTCGACAAACTGTACACACAATTTGTTTATCAATAGGACGCTAGGGTTCCGGTCACTTGATCCATCAAGCTGATGCCTGGTCCGAGAGCATCCGACCTCCCAAGGCAGGCTAACGGTAAATCCCGTCGCCGCCTTGAGGTTACACGGCGGGATAAAAGCCCGGGAGATGGAATGGCCTAACCGCCAGAGTGCTCCCATATGCTTGCGCCGATGTCACCAAAACCGCTGGAGGTTATTCATGTTGCATCATTCCCGCCTTACAAAAATATTACTGGCCCTTACACTCTCGCTGTCTGCTGGTTTCGCCAGTGCTGCTGAACCATTCAAAGTCTGTTGGTCCATTTACGTTGGCTGGATGCCTTGGGGTTATGGCGCCGAGCAAAAAATTGTCGATAAGTGGGCTAAAAAATACGGCATTGAAATCGAAGTAGTGCAAATCAACGATTACGTTGAATCCATCAACCAATACACCGCCGGCCAGTTTGACGGCTGCGTGATGACCAATATGGATGCGCTTACCATTCCGGCTGCCGGCGGTGTCGATTCAACCGCGCTGATCGTTGGCGACTTCTCCAATGGTAACGACGGCATAGTGCTGAAAGGCGCAAAAAGCCTGAAAGACATTAAAGGCCAACAAGTGAATCTGGTGGAGCTGAGCGTATCCCATTACTTGCTTGCGCGCGGATTGGAAACTGTCGGCCTGAAAGAATCCGATGTAAAAGTCGTCAATACTTCTGACGCCGATATGGTGGCTGTCTACGGCACTAAAGATGTCACCGCTGTGACCACCTGGAATCCGCTGTTGAGCGAAACCCTCACCCAACCTAACAGCACCAAAGTATTCGACTCATCACAAATCCCCGGTGAAATTATGGATTTGATGATCGTAAACACCGAGACCCTGAAAAAGAATCCGGCACTCGGCAAAGCCCTGGTCGGCGCCTGGTACGAAATCATGGGCGTGATGAGCGCGTCCGACAAAGCAGCCACCGCCGCCAAAACCGCAATGGCTGTTGCCTCTGGCACTGACCTCGCCGGTTTCGAAGCACAACTCGCCAGCACCAAAATGTTTTACACCCCTGCCGCTGCACTCGCGTTAATCAACAGTGACGAGCTGTTAAAAACCATGCAGAAAGTCGCCGAGTTTTCTTTTGACCACGGCTTGCTAGGTGAAGGTGCACCCGATGCAGAATTTATTGGCGTCGCCGGCCCCAAAGGTGTGTACGGCAATAAGGACAATGTGAAGCTGCGCTTTGATGCAACCTATATGCAAATGGCCGCAGATAAAAAACTCTAATATTTTTCACTCACTGCAGCTCGCTCCCAGGCATCGCCTGGGAGTAAAAACTCAAAAAAACGCAGAACTACTATGAAGAGACTTATTAATCTAACGCCATCAAAGCCGCTCAAATTATTATTGGGAGTTCTGCCCTTTGTATTGCTGCTCATTGTTTACCTGGTCGCATCTGATGCGCGCCTTGCCGAAAATGCCAACGACAAACTGTTACCCAGTTTTGCGCAAATGGGCGATGCGATTAGCAATCTCGCCTTTGAACCCAGCAAACGCAGCGGTGAATATTTATTTTGGCAAGACACGCTCAGCAGCCTGTATCGTTTAAGTCTCGGCATTTTTATCGCTGCGGTTCTGGGTTTTAGCATTGGCCTATTAACCGGCGCCATCCCCACCATTTATTCACCCATAGCGCCACTGCTAACCGTTGTTTCACTTGTGCCTCCCATGGCGTTGTTGCCGGTGTTGTTTATCGTTTTCGGTTTGGGGGAAGTATCCAAAGTTGCGTTGATCGTCATCGGGGTTTTCCCTTTTATCGCGCGCGATATTCAGCGCTGCACGCAAGAAATTCCGCTGGAACAATTAGTCAAAGCGCAAACGCTCGGCGCATCCACCTGGCAAATTTTGGTGCGTGTACTCATTCCACAATTGCTACCACGCTTGATCAATGCCGTGCGCCTGTCGCTCGGCGCCGGCTGGTTATTTTTAATTGCTGCCGAAGCCATCGCCTCTACTGACGGTTTGGGCTACCGCATATTTTTAGTGCGTCGCTATATGTCGATGGATGTGATTTTGCCTTACGTTGCCTGGATTACCCTGCTCGCATTTTTGGTGGACTGGCTGCTCGCCAAGCTCAGTGCCAAATGCTTTCCCTGGCAATTAACCGCCAAATAAAAGGCAATCAGCAAATGACCGTTATCCCTTTTGATAAAACCATTCTTGACAAAAAAAGTCTCGACGAAAAAAGAGCCATGCCCATGATCCAGGCAAAAAATCTGTGGAAAAAATACGGCGACAATGTCGTACTGGAACGGATGAACATCAGTGTCAAAGCTGGCGAATTTATTACCATGGTGGGCACTTCCGGCTGCGGTAAAAGTACGTTCCTGAAAATGCTGCTGGGTATGGAATCGCCGAGTTCAGGTGAATTATTGCTGGATGGAAAACCCATTCGCACCGAGCCGGACCAATCACGCGGCATCGTATTCCAACAATACTCGGTATTCCCACATTTAACGGTATTGCAAAACGTCATTATCGCGCGCGAATTCGAGCACTCGCCTTTGCTCGGAAAATTATTCGGCAACAAAAAACGCCAAGTCGAAACCGAGGCAAAAGCCCTGCTGGAATCCGTCGGTTTAACGCACGCGCTCAACCGCTATCCGCACGAATTATCAGGTGGTATGAAGCAGCGTCTTGCCATTGCGCAGGCATTGATTCGCCAGCCGCGCATTTTATTGCTCGATGAACCTTTCGGCGCACTGGACCCGGGCATTCGCGCCGACATGCACCAATTAATTTTAAAACTCTGGCGCGAACACCAACTCACGGTGTTTATGGTAACGCACGATTTAAGTGAGGGATTTTATTTAGGCACACGCCTGTGGGTGTTCGACAAATTGCGTCGCGACAATCAAGCCCCAAGCGCCTATGGCGCCAACATCACTTACGACTTGCCCGTTACCCGTCGCGACAGCCAGGTCCCGCCTGATCTCTCAACCAAAATTCCGTCGGAACTCGCGACCAAACTACAACCGCTTGTACAAGATTCACAGGATTTATAAGCCATGAGTAAGATGCTGTACACCACTACCCTGCCAGGCAATGGCCACTGGTCATTCGAGTTGCGCCGCGGAAGCCTGCTGAAAATTACCGATCTCGAAGGCGGTGCCAACGTCGGAATGCTGTTTTATAACCCGCGTAATTTATTGGAGCGTTACAACGCGCCTGACACGCTCAAATGCCAGCACACATTTAAATTGCAGCGCGGCAATTGTTTGTATTCCGATATGGGAAGAATTTTTGCTTCAATCGTTGAAGACTATTCCGCAAATGGTGAAGGTAATTGGCACGATACTATTTGCGGCAACAGCACTGCTGAACTGGTTGAAGAAAAATGGGGCAAACGCGACTACCAAACCCATCGCAACCAGTGGAAACAAAATGGTTACGATGCATTTTTAGTTGAACTCGCGAAATACGGTTTAGGCCGTGCCGATATGGCCTCCAATATTAATTGGTTTAGCAAAGTCATTGCCGATGACCATGGCAATATCCAGCTCGACACTAACAATCAATGCGCGGGCAATAGTGTCACCTTGCGTTTTGAAATGGATACGCTGGTCGTTCTGCATGCCTGTCCGCATCCGCTTAACCAAGCGGAAAATTATCCATTTACGTCAATACAAATTGAATTGGGTGAAGCAGATCCTGTCACGGACGATGACTACTGCAAAAATTTCCGCGAAGAAAACCAACGCGGCTTCCAAAACAATTCGCTTTATTATTTGTCAGCCAAATAATAATTCGGTGAAGCTGGAGAAGAATCTCTTATGCGAGACCGTCTGAGGCATGGATGCCGAAGTCGAGCCTACAGGGATGTATTCACGGCGCGTCGCGCATAAGAGATTGTTCTCCAGATTCGCAAATGAAGATCTAATTGAGGCACAGAAATGTCACATACTCCAAGCAATTTACATCCCGAAACTGCCTTCTCTACACACTATGTGCCCGCAGGCGATTATTTTCTCGGTGAAATAAAACAAGGGCAAACTTTTCGCATTGTCGATCTGAAAGGCAACCAGGCAGCAGATGTTTTATTTTATAACGCCAAAGATCCCAGCGAGCGTTATAGCGCCATGGATACCATTCGCAACCAGGGCAATTTGTATTTAACTGCTGGCACCAAATTAATGTCCAACGCTAATCGCGAACTATTGGAAATAGTGGCCGATACCTGTGGCCGCCATGACACGCTTGGCGGCGCCTGTGCAACCGAAAGCAATACTGTGCGTTACAGTCTGGAAAAACGCTGCATGCACGCCTGCCGTGACAGCTGGATGCTGGCCATTGCCGAGCATCCCGAATTTGGCATTAGCAAACGCGATATCACTCACAACATCAATTTTTTTATGAACGTACCCGTTACGTCTGATGGCGGGCTCACGTTTGAAGATGGCATTTCTGCACCGGGTAAATATGTCGAATTAAAAGCAAAAATGGATATCGTCATGCTGATTTCCAATTGCCCACAATTAAACAACCCCTGCAATGGTTACAACCCGACACCGATTGAAGTAATCGTTTGGAACTAATTGTCCTTTTTCAACTGATAAATTTAACTATCTTCAATGGACGACCATTGTCGTAATCAATCCCAGCAGGACGGCCTGCCGGAGCACAAGATGTTTACCAAAGTTCTTATCGCCAACCGCGGTGCTATTGCCACCCGTATTATTCGCACGCTGAAAAAACTCAATATCAAATCCGTCGCGGTGTATGCTGAGTCCGACGCGGACTCACTGCATGTACGCACGGCAGACGAAGCTTATTCACTGGGTGAAGGTGCAGCCGCGCAAACCTACCTTGACCGCAAAAAAATAATCGCCATCGCGCAACAAACCGGCGCCCAGGCAATTCATCCCGGTTATGGTTTCCTCAGCGAAAACTCCGGTTTCGTTGCGGAATGCGAAGCGGCAGGCCTGGTATTTATTGGCCCCACCGCGGAGCAAATGATCACCTTTGGTTTAAAACACAAAGCACGCGAATTAGCGCAAGCCGCCGATGTGCCACTCTGCCCCGGCACTGACTTATTGCAGGATCTTGCAGCAGCTAAAACAGCGGCCGCGGAAATTGGCTATCCGGTAATGTTGAAAAGCACTGCTGGCGGCGGCGGTATTGGTATGCAATTGTGCAACAGCGAAAACGATTTGGTTGCCGCTTTTGATTCCGTCAAACGCCTGGGCAAAAATAACTTTGCCGATGACGGCGTGTTCCTGGAAAAATTTATCGCCGCCGCACGCCATATTGAAGTGCAAGTTTTCGGCGACGGCAAAGGCACAGCAGTTGCCATTGGCGAGCGCGATTGCTCAAGCCAAAGACGCAACCAAAAAGTCGTTGAGGAATGCCCTGCGCCAAACTTGCCCGAGCAACAGCGCAAGGCGATGCAACAAACCGCCGAGCAATTGTTGGCATCGGTTAGTTACCGCAACGCAGGCACAGTGGAATTTATTTACGATTCCATCGACGAAAAATTTTATTTCCTCGAAGTCAACACACGCTTGCAGGTAGAGCATGGGGTGACTGAAGAGGTATACGGTGTTGATTTGGTGGAGTGGATGCTGCGCCAGGCCGCGGGCGGCCTCGGTGATATCAAAGCGCTGCGCGATCAACTCACACCCAAAGGCCACGCGATTCAGGTGCGCGTCTATGCCGAAGATCCGGCATTGAATTTCCAACCTTGTGCCGGATTGCTTAGTAAAGTCGCATTTCCCGATTTGCATCGCAATTTGCGTATTGATCACTGGATTGAAACTGGCATCGAGGTTCCCGCATTTTTTGATCCCATGCTCGCCAAAATTATTGTGCGCGGTGATGATCGCGCTCAGGCGTTAGCGGAATTATCGACAGCACTAAACCAGACTTATCTCTACGGCATTGAAACCAATATCGGTTATTTGCGCGCGCTTTTACAAGATCCAACGTTGGTAAACGGCCGCATGACCACGCGCTATTTAAATAGCTTTGTGTACCAACCTGCGCGCATTGATGTAATCCAGGGCGGAACCCAAACGACCATACAGGACTATCCCGGCCGCACCGGCTACTGGCATGTAGGCGTGCCTACCTCCGGCCCATTTGACAGCTATTCATTTCGCTTGGGCAATCGTCTGCTGAATAACAGCGAAGATGCAGCAGGATTGGAAATTACGCTGCAGGGCCCGACATTAAAATTCGGCTGCGCCACCAAAATCGTATTAACCGGTGCGGCAATTGATGCAAAACTCGACGGTGTTGCAATTCCGCTGTATGACATTATTTCAGTTGCTGCTGGTCAGCAATTGCAACTCGGGCGCATCACCGATAAGGGCGCACGCACTTATTTAAATATCGCAGGCGGCATTCAGTGCCCGGATTATTTAAATTCAAAATCCACTTTCACGCTCGGCCAGTTCGGTGGCCACAATGGTCGCGCATTGCGCGCGGGCGATGTGCTCGCGCTCAACGTACAAAGCTGTAATGCCGATATTCTTGCTCCGGAATTAATCGACGCATTAAAACCCGCTATTAATAACGTGTGGCAGCTGCGCGTCATTTATGGTCCCCATGGCGCGCCGGATTTTTTCACCAATAATGACATCACGACTTTTTTTGAAACCGACTGGGAGGTGCATTACAACTCCAGCCGTACCGGTGTGCGTTTGATTGGCCCCAAGCCGGAATGGGCACGCACCTCCGGCGGTGAGGCGGGCATGCACCCTTCCAATATTCACGACAATGCTTACGCTTTCGGCACAGTTGACTTCACGGGCGATATGCCTGTCATCCTCGGGCCGGACGGACCGTCGCTCGGCGGCTTTGTATGCCCGGCTACAGTGATCAGCGCGGATTTGTGGAAACTGGGCCAGGTGCGCGCTGGCGATAAAATCCGTTTCCTGCCGGTGACGATTGCGGATGCAGTCGCAATTGAAAAAACTCAAAACCAATCGCTACGCACACTGGAAAATATCCACTGTGAATGGCGCACTAGCGAATTAACATCGCCAATTGTAAAAACGCTGGCAGCACCCGGGTTTGGCGAAAATATTGTCTATCGTGCAGCGGGCGATCACTTTTTATTGGTTGAATACGGCGCGCTGGAATTGGATATTAAATTGCGCTTCCGCGCCCATGCGCTTATGCAATGGCTGGAAAAAAATCCGCTCAATGGAATGCGCGAACTCACACCGGGAATTCGCTCACTGCAAATTCATTACGATAGCCAAACAGTATCGCTGGCAAGTTTGCTTGCGCATTTGGAACGCGGCGAACAGGAATTGGTACAACAACTTTCTGCGCTCAGCGTTCCATCGCGCATAGTGCACATTCCACTTAGCTGGGACGATGAAGCCTGCCAACTGGCAATTCAGAAATACATGCAATCTGTGCGTGCCAATGCTCCCTGGTGCCCAAGCAATCTGGAATTTATTCGCCGCATCAATGGCCTGGATTCCATCGCAGATGTGAAAAATATTTTATTTAGCGCATCTTATTTGGTGATGGGCTTGGGAGATGTTTACCTGGGCGCACCGGTCGCCACACCAGTTGATCCACGCCATCGTCTTGTGACGACAAAATACAATCCCGCACGCACCTGGACCGCCGAAAATTCTGTCGGTATTGGTGGCTCCTATTTATGTGTGTACGGAATGGAAGGCCCTGGCGGCTATCAATTTGTCGGCCGCACATTGCAAATGTGGAATCGCTATCGCCAAACCAAAGAGTTCAAACAACCCTGGCTGTTAAATTTCTTCGACCAAATTCGTTTTTATGAAGTTAGCGCAACAGAACTACAACAAATCCGCCGCGATTTTCCGCAAGGTCGCTACCCAATAAAAATTGAAGAAAGCCATTTCAGCTTGAGCGAATACCAGGAATTTATTGCGGCTAACCAGGAGGCCATCGCTGCATTTACTGCAAAGCGTGAGCAGGCGTTTGACGAGGAGTTAGCGCATTGGCATGCAACTGGCCAGTTTAATTATCAACAGGATGAATCTGGCGATAGCGACCATGACACATCGACACTGCCTGAAGATGCAATAAAAATCGACAGTTCAGTGTCTGGCAGCGTATGGCAAACCCAAGTGGAAGTAGGTCAGGCGGTAAAAGAAGGTGATGTGTTATTGATTTTGGAATCGATGAAAATGGAAATTAATATGTATGCACCCTGTGCGGGCACCGTCAGCCATGTGCTTAAAGCTAATGGCGCACGCGTTCAGGCAGGACAAACCCTGGTTCTAATTACAGAAAATTAATTTTTCTTGTAAGCCTTTGTTACAGCAAGGTTACCAATCCGAAATATTTGAAAAGGCACACTGATTGCACGGCAAATACGCGCTAGCGTACTTGCCGAAAGCATGTACATTTTCGCCCCCGCCTTTTAAACAAATTTGTAATATTTCATCGCTGTAGCAAGGAGGTTTCTCGTGACATTTCGGCACGATATTAATGGCTTACGCGCCATTGCAGTTATTGCTGTAGTTCTCTACCACTTTGGTGTGACAGGCTTTAGTGGCGGCTTCGCCGGAGTTGATATTTTTTTCGTCATTTCCGGTTTTTTGATGACGGGAATTATTTTCTCGAAGTTTGAGAAAAATAATTTCAACCTGATCGATTTTTACCTCGCTCGTGCGACCCGCATTATTCCCGCCCTCGTTGTGCTCTGCATTGTATTAACCATAGTCGCCTGGTTTTTTCTACCCCCCTATGAAATGCGCTTGTTCGGCAAACATGTTTTTGGGGCCGCAAGCTTTTTATCCAATTTTATTTTTGTCAAAGATAGCGGCTATTTTGCGGGCTCCGCAGATGAGAAATGGTTTTTGCATACATGGTCGCTCTCGGTAGAGTGGCAATTTTATATTCTCTATCCGCTCTTCATCATTGTGCTGCGAAAACTATTGGCGGCTAACACAACTCGCTGGGTGCTTGTCGCATTTGCATCAGCTTCATTTTTGCTTTCTGCTTTTTTTCCTGCACGCTTGAACGACGAAGCATTTTATTTACTGCCGACCAGAGCCTGGGAAATGATGGCCGGTGGGCTGATCTACGTATTCGGCTTACAGGTGGCGCAAAAATTTAAATTGCTTACAGAGACGGCAGGTATCGCATTAATTGCGGGCTCAATTGTCCTTCTTAACTCTAGCTACACATGGCCCGGCAGTTTAGCTGCACTTCCGGTACTCGGTGCAGCATTAATAATTATTGCAGCCAACGAGAAATCGCCAATTACCAATAATGCATTTTCGCAATATCTGGGAACGATTTCCTATTCGCTCTACCTTTGGCATTGGCCGGTGGTGGTCGCGTTTAATTTGCTCGACTTAAAAGAAGACAACTGGGCAGTGTGCGGCGGAATAGTTTTATCAGTGCTGCTGGCGATGCTTTCTTATAATTTGGTTGAACGTCCATGGCGCGCTGCATGCTCTCCGAAAGGCTCCCAGCTGTTACCAGTATTGGGCTATGCGAGCGTTACCGGTTTTATCGCCGCAATCGGTTTGGGGATTTTTTATTTACAAGGGATACCGTCGCGCGTCGACAGTTTTGTCGCCATAGCGGACCAGGAACAAAATAATCGCAATCCCCATTCACAATGTTTCGTGGTTCCCGGTAAAGATCCAATCTCACCCATGTGTGTTCTTGGCGCCGATAAAAATAAAATTGCCGCTATAGTGATTGGGGATAGCCATTCAAATGCAACGGTAACTGCTGTCGTTGAAGCAACACCCAAGGAACAAGGTGGCGTACTTTTTTTAGGTGCCGATGGCTGCACCGCCATGATGAACCTATCGACGCCCTACTTCTTTAGCTGTGGCGAATACAATAAAAAAATTCTGGATTATTTGTCATCCAATCTGATCGATACGCCGATTATTGTCATCAATTACATTTCCCGTGACTTGCTGACTCCTCCTCAATACACGCTTAAAAAGCCCACTTACCTGGACAAGTTGCCCAATACTTCTCCTGAATTTTCAAAAAAATTTCAGCAGGAATATCAAACACAGCTCTGTAGCCTTACCCGTAACCATCCTGTCTATGTGGTGCAATCTATCCCCAAAATGAAAGTGCATGTCCCCAAGACGATTGTGAGGTCGATGTTGTATAAATCTGAAAAAATCGAAGTGACTGTCAGCAGGGATGAACACTTTAAGAATGAAGGTGATGTGAGACTATTTATGCGCGACGCGATCGCCGCATGCAATGCGCATGAATTAGATCCTGTTGAATACTTGTGCAATGACACCAGTTGCATAGGCTCTATCAATTCTCGTCCGCTTTATTACGATGACAATCACCTCAGCGAATATGGAAATCGCCTGCTTGTCCCTATGTTTCGCAACATCTGGAATTCACAAGCAACACTGAGCAAAAACTGATTCCACGTCACTAAAGGGATTTTTTACTCCATAAAAAAACCCGGCCTTGGCCGGGTTAAATGACAACTAATTTGAAACAATAAAAAGAAAAAACACCAACGAAAAACATTAATTTGTCTGGCGCTGCTCCCGCAAGGTTCCGATGACTGCTTCAAGCGCGCGGTCAAAGAGCATCCCATCATCCAGAATCGTCAGGCGCTTGGCTTGCAGGGCAATCGCGAGACTCTCGCGACTTTCTTCTGCGACCTTCATTCCAGAGCGATTTACAAAAATGTATTTTCCAACCGAGCGAATAATGGCAGCCAAACGGCAGCGATATTTTTCGCCCGCTTCGCCTTGCATTTCAAACCATGTACCTTGGGTAATATTGTTTACCAACGCCAGGTGCTGGGGATCTGCCTGGACAATCTCGCTAATGGTTTCCTCTACTACAAAAACCTGATCAGCTGCAGGTGCTGCTACATTTGCCGCAACCACATCAGCCTCAACAACGTCAGCTACGGCCGCTTCAACTGCCGGCTCAACAATCGCAATGACCGGTTCGTTTACCGCTTTATCATTTTCAATCACCGGATCGGCAACGACGAGATCACTAGTTGATTTGACAGCTACAGCTTCTGCTTTTGCCTGTTCTGGTGCTGGCGTTGCGCTACCTTGTGTACTGGTTTGCACAGCGGCCTGTGCTGCATTCGCGGTTTGTTGGGCGCGCATTTGCGCTTCCACCATAGCCGCTTTCATATTGGCATTCTTTGTCGCAAGCTCATTGGCTTTGGCTGTCAAATCGGCGGCCGATACAGTTGGAGTATCAACCTGAGGTTTAACATCACCACGCAAACGAGCCAAATGAACCGCTTCCAATTGTTTAAACAAATTGGTGGTTTCAAACGGGCTGAATGAAATACTTTCCAACCCGGTACGCAATTTTTGTAGCAACTCAGGCACGAGTTTTAACAGGCGTTGGCGATTATCTTTATCCATCGCTGCAGTAACGCTCCACACCAACTGTTGCGCGGTAGCAGAGCAATTGCGCCAATCGTCACTGTCTATGCCCTGCTTGAGTGAGGTAATAAACATCACATTTGCCCAAGCCTCACGCAACAATTTGGTCACCGCCAAAGGCAATTCTTTTCCGGCACCAATGCGATTCAGCTCTGCATCAACCTGCGCGCGGGCACGTTCGGATTTAGCCTTGCCATCTTCCGCATCAATCGTGCGCTGCTCAAGAATTTGCGCACGGCGTTTTTCTTTATCCAGGAACGAACGAAAATCGACAAGCAAGTGCTCGAAGATTCCCATATCAGTATCAAAGCCAGTCAGGATCGCGCGTACAGTTTCTTCCATTTTATTAAAGAGACTGTCTTTACGTTGATTCTCATCGCTGGATTCCTGCCAGCCCAAACATGCCATCGCCATTTCATTTAATAAACGGCGAGCAGGATGGCCACCTTTACTGAAGAAGGTTTTATCAGCGATTGCTACCTTAACCATCGGAATCTGCAGGCGACCGATCAGGGCTTTCATTGGTGCCGCGAGATTGCGGTCATCAAGAATAAACTCAAACATCATGCTAACAAGATTGATGACATCATCATCGACTTGATTAATCGCCGCAGCGGTCTGGGTTTCGCTACGCAATAAATCGGTCAGCAGGCTACGTAAATTAACAGGGGCACCGCTCGCAATCGCGACACTGCCCGTATTTTGTTGCTGCGCTAATGACAGGATTTTGATCAAGTCCTGCGAGGTAATTTCTTCGCCAGGTAATTGCACTCGCGGGGCACCGCGATTAGCGCCCAGGAGATCGCGCAATTGATGCAGCACCTGATTGGTCTGATCGTCATAGTGCTGGGACGAGCCACCAGTCGAAGAACCTACCTTTGGCGCATCTACAGAATATTGCGCACTAATTCCCTGACCGAAATGATCTGCAGATGAAGAAGTTGTTGGCTTTTTAGCACGAACATCTTGCTTCAATGATGGCAAAATGTTGGCGTCGATCAGAGTTTGATTGAGCACATCGAACAATTTGCCAAGCTTGGTCATGACGATATTGTCAAATAACTTGAAAAGCACGAGCTTGGCTTTTACATCGATATTCAGTGTCTTGGTCGCATCGGTAAATGCATTGCAAATAACATCGACACCCAAAGGGTTATTTTTTTGGTAAACCTTGGTGGGCACCAAATGATCAATACGCAAGGTCAAATGTTGAATAGGCTCGGCAAATTGCTCATTGGCTTTATTGACCATCCCATCAACTGCGACCATCTCCTCCAGTTCGTCGTTTTTAACCAGAGACAAATCGTCCAAAGAAACCGACTGTTCGCCAACGAGTTTTTCATCGCGGTAGGCATTTGGATCAAGCAGTTGGGCAAAACCAATATCGATACTGCGGAAAAAGGAAGTCTCCATCGCGCGACGGCGAATGCGCACTTCACGCATGGAATCAAAAAAGATATTTTGGTCGTGGTTGTTATTGGCTTTGTCCGCCAACTCAAACATGGCATCATCGACTTTATCGAACAG
>DATIGS010000161.1:0-20394 GCA_035481425.1 Cellvibrio sp.
GGCAATTTAAGTCGACGTATTAGTAACTTGCTCGACAAGGCCATGATCGGCTACGGCGAGCGCGAAGCATCTCTACATTAAGACAGTGATTGAATTTATGAGTAAGAACCAAAACAAACCACACTCATTGCGCATGGGCTGGATGTTATTACTGGGTGGCCTATTGGCGGCCAGTCAGTTCAGTTTTGCCCAAAGCAATGCGGTATCACTGGACCGTGTAGTGGCGATTGTGGACAAAGACGTGGTATTGGAGAGTGAGCTGAATGATCGCAAAGCTTCAATACTGGAGCGTTTGCAGGGGCAATATCAGCAACTGCCGCCGGAAGATATTCTCAACAAACAAATCCTGGACCAGTTAATTCTCGAGCGCATTGAATTGGCGATGGCTGAGCGTTACGAGATTAAAGTTGACGAGCCGGAAATTGATGAAGCGATTGGCCGCATATTGCAAAAAAACCAGATTACGATGGCGCAACTGGAAGCAGATTTGCAAAGGCAGGGGCTGACACTCGATGGTTTGCGTAAACAAATGCGCAACGAGCTGACGATCAGCCATTTGCAACAAGGCATAGTGAATAGCCGCATTAAAGTGACCGATCAGGATATCAATAACTTCCTCGCTTCCAGCGATGGTAAATATGCGACCTCACCTGATTTCCATATCGGCCATATTTTAATTGCGGTGCCCAGTAGTGCTGATGCAGATACTATTGCGGCGGCGGAAAAACAAGCCAATGATATTTACCAGAAGCTGCAGTCCGGTAGCGAGTTTTCTCAAATGGCGATTACCTACTCCAATGATCAGGCGGCATTACAAGGTGGCGATATAGGTTGGCGTAAGCTGGCGCAATTGCCGGAGCTGTTTGGCAACCAAATGGCCAATTTGGCAGTGGGGCAGGTTTCCAAGCCCTTCCGCAGCGGTGCCGGTTTTCACATCCTTAAAAACATTGAGCAGCGCGGCGGTGGTGAGCAACTGGTTGAGCAAACTCACGCACGCCATATCCTGATTAAAACCTCGGAAATTATGGATGATGCCCAAGCGCGGCAGAAATTATTGGACATAAAAGCGCGTATCGAAAAAGGCGAAGATTTTGCCAAGCTTGCGCGCGACAATTCAGAAGATACCGGCTCCATGTTAAGTGGTGGCGATCTGGGTTGGGCTACGCCGGGCATGTTTGTACCCGAGTTCGAAGAGGCTATGCGCAACACTGCCATCGGCGGTATTACGCGTCCATTCAAAAGCCAATTTGGCTGGCATATTTTGCAAGTGCTTGAGCGTCGCAAAGAAGATATGAGCGATAAAATGAAGCGCAATCAGGCCGCCAACGTATTGCGCTCACGTCGTTTCGATGAAGAATTCCAGCTATGGTTGACGCAAATCCGCGAAGAGGCTTACGTCGAAATCAAACTCTAAGTTAGTTTCCTCGCTACCGGCGGCTAAAAATGGATTGCACAATTTCCTGTGCAATTTGTTTTTAGCCGCTGTGCATTTAGAGCTATGTATTTAGGGTCGCGTATTTGGGAGCGGCATTTTCGGAATGTATTTTTTAGGTTTGGGTAATTATGGTTCCCTGTTATCGAATTGCGCTTACCCCCGGTGAACCGGCGGGCATAGGTCCGGATCTGGTGATCACACTCGCGCAACAAGCGCAGCAACATGAAATTGTCGCGATTGCCGATCCACACTTATTGCAAGCGCGCGCGCAACAATTGGGTTTCGCGTTGCGCCTGCGCGAAATAAATCTGCAGGACGCCCCGCGTCCAAGTGCTGCGGGTGAGCTGGCGATATTGCCGATAGCCCTCGCCGCAACGGCTGAGCCGGGCAAGCTCAACGTCGTTAATGCGCCCTATATTTTGCGTACGCTGGATGCTGCTATCGATGGCTGTGTTGCCGGGCATTTTGCGGCCCTGGTTACCGGACCGGTACAAAAAAGTATCATCAATGACGCGGGTATCGCCTTCAGTGGTCATACCGAATATCTCGCAGAAAAAACCAACACTGAAAAAGTAGTGATGATGCTTGCGACCGAGGGATTGCGTGTTGCCCTCGCCACTACTCATCTGCCGCTGAAAGATGTAGCTGCCGCGATCACCGATGAAGAGCTCACACAAGTAACCGAAATTTTGCAGCGTGATATGCAATTGCAATTTGGTATTGCCCAGCCGCGCATTCTTGTCTGCGGATTAAACCCGCATGCGGGTGAAGGTGGGCATCTTGGCCACGAAGAAATAGATGTTATTGAGCCTGTGCTGAAAAAATTGCGCGCGCGCGGTATGAACCTAATCGGTCCTTTACCGGCGGACACTTTGTTCACACCCAAATATCTGGATCATGCCGATGCTGTGCTTGCCATGTATCACGACCAGGGGCTACCGGTATTGAAATACAAAGGCTTTGGTCAGGCAGTGAATATTACCTTGGGCTTGCCGATTATCCGCACCTCGGTCGATCACGGAACCGCGCTGGACCTGGCAGGCACCGGCAAAGCTGACTTGGGCAGTTTGCGCACTGCATTGAGTTATGCACTAGCGATGGTTGCAGCAAAACACGCGCGTTAATTATTGGATAAGTTTAGATGAGCAAATTACTTAATCATGAATCGCAACACAAAGCGCGCAAACGTTTTGGACAAAACTTTTTAATCGATCACGGCATCATCCGCGACATAGTGCGCTCTGTGCATCCGCAGAAGGAAGATCTGATTGTTGAGATTGGGCCAGGCAAAGGTGCAATCACCCAATTGCTCGCCGACAGTTGCGATAATTTAAGTGTGATTGAATTGGACCGCGATCTGGTGCCCTGGCTAAAAGTAAAGTTTGAAAAACACCCGAACTTTCAATTATTCCAGGCGGATGCGTTGCAATTTGATTTTGCCCAGCTTATTAAAAATGATCGACCATTGCGCATTGTGGGCAACTTACCTTACAACATTTCAACGCCGTTGATTTTCCATTTGCTCTCTTACGCGAATCGCGTGCAAGACATGCATTTTATGCTGCAAAAAGAAGTGGTGAAGCGCATGGCGGCGCAGCCGGGCGATAGCGCTTATGGTCGCTTGGGGATCATGGTGCAATATTATTGTGTGGTGGAGGATTTGTTTGATGTTCCACCAACATCGTTTGACCCCGCACCTAAAGTGGACTCCGCGATCGTGCGTTTAACGCCGCACAAAACCCTGCCGCATGTGGCCAATAATTTAAAAAGCCTGGAGACGCTGGTGAATGTTGCTTTCCAACAGCGACGCAAAACCTTGCGCAATTCACTCAAACAATTGTTGACGCCCGAGCAAATGGAAAGCTTGCCGGTGAACTTACAACTGCGCCCGGAAGAAATCAGTTTGCCGGAATACGTTGCCATGAGTAATTTACTTGGCGAGCTTTCATTAAACGGCCAATCCTTGAAAGAGGCAGATTAAAGATGTCGGATATTGAAGTGCGTGTACGAACCAATTATATGGAAACGCAATCGGTCCCACTGGATCATCGCTATGTGTATACCTATACCATTACGATTGCGAATAATGGCGCTACACCTGCACAATTAATTAGTCGTCATTGGCGCATCACTGATGCCAATGAAAAACTGCAAGAGGTTCAGGGAATGGGGGTGGTCGGTGAGCAGCCTCATTTAAAACCCGGTGAAAGTTATACTTATACCAGCGGCGTTATTTTGGAAACCGAAACAGGTCTTATGGAAGGGACGTACCACATGCGCGCAGATGATGGTGCCATGTTTGATACGCCTATTCCTACGTTTGCCTTAGTGCCTCCGCACGCAATACATTAGTGCTGCCGCATGCAATGCACTAATCGCGCTGAATAAATTTTTGAATCCTAATTAACAGGTATTGATATGGCGACCTATGCAATTGGTGATATTCAAGGCTGCCTGGAGCCGCTGCAATGCCTGTTAAAAGAAATCGAATTTAGTCCCCTTAATGACAAGCTTTGGTTGGCGGGCGATTTAATTAATCGCGGCCCTGACACACTTGCTACCCTGCGTTTTTTATACGGCCTGCGCGATTCACTCACTATTGTGTTAGGTAATCACGATTTGCATTTTATCGCTGTCTATTTTGGTCTGCGCAAGCGCGGTAAAAACGATACGCTGGATGAATTACTGCGTGCACCTGATTGCCCCGAGTTAGTGGATTGGCTGCGCCATCAAAAATTGGTGCATCACGACCCAATATTGGGGTTTACCATGGTCCATGCGGGCATACCGCCGCAGTGGGATTTAGCGGAAGCCCTGGCGCGTGCCAGCGAAGTTGAGCAGGTGCTGCAGGACGATAAAATAGAAGCATTCCTTGCTGGCATGTACGGCAACTTGCCGAGCCGCTGGGATAACAATCTCACCGGTGCTGATCGCTTGCGGGTAATTACCAATTATTTTACACGCATGCGCTTTTGCAACGCTGAAGGTGAGTTGGAGTTGCAAACGAAAGAAAATGCCGATGCCGCCCCGGTTGGTTTTGCGCCCTGGTTTTCATTTCCTGAACGCAAGACGCGCGCGCAAAAAATTCTATTTGGACATTGGGCTGCGTTGGAAGGGCGTACCGGTGTTAACAATATTTATGCGTTGGATACGGGGTGCGTTTGGGGTGGTTCGTTGACGGCGCTGCGATTGGAAGATGAGCGCTGGTTTTCCTGCAATTGCCTCGCGTAAAAACACAGCGCTATATTTAAAAACAATTTCGCTATTCGGGCTTTTTATCTAACCGATGAAAAGTGGTGCGAATAGTGTTCCAATCATATTTTCTAAAACCATAGACAAAAATAATCAGGCATACCGATGCCGGCGTCATAAATGCTTGCCAGTTCCCGGTAATAATCAATGGCAACAACAGTAAAAAACAGGTCACCAGGCGAATCGCTTGATCGGCCGTTTTGGGCCACTTGATTGCTCCGCCAGCGGAGCGCTGTTGGCGATAAATAATGTAATTAACCCAGCGGCAAAACGCCTGGCTAAACACGACTGCATAAGCGACCGCGGTAACGGGAACCACGGTGAACAATGCACCGAAACGAAATAATTGCAGGACAGGGTACAGCCAGGTGCGCGATGATTTATCGATGCGGTTGTAAAACCAGTAGGACAAATTAAGCGTAGCCAAAGTGGCGATCCATACGGCGTACCAGAAAATAAAGCCGTCGGGTTTCAGCAGTGCGATGGCAATAGCGCCTAACACCAGGGCGGTTAACCAGGCTTTGGTTTTAAAATAACGACCATTAAATGCCTGTGCTTCGGGCGTAAGCTTGGGGTCTTTCTCATAATGGACTGCGCACTGGTCATTATCGAAATAACCCACTTCATAAATCGCCCACATAGAAAGAAACAGCGCAATAAGCCCCAACACTTCGCCGATGCCGGGTGCCACAGAAAGCCCCACTAATATCCACGGCAATATGTCGTAGATAACCAGCGTGCGGGTGGCCCGCTGCCGGGGGCGTTTTACTTTGCTCAAATAATCGGTCGGCAAGTAAACCAGGCCATCAAAGGCGCGCTGGAATACCGCTTCGCGCCACACAGTCAGGCAAGGTGTTTTACATGCGCGCAAAAGGTCTGCATCGGTGTAGGAATCGGTAATCACCAGCGACTGGGCTATCAATTCCTGGTCGAGGCTTTTGGCGAGCAAGGCCAGTTTGCCATCGCGGCGATGATTAAGCTGAAACAACTTACAGCAAACCACGACCGCATCGGGCAATTGAAAAGCACCAAGCATGGGGCGGATCAGCATTTGGTAACCATTGCTGGCAATAATGGTGTGTTTGGAATGCGCGGCAAGCGCGTCGCGCAGCGGTGTATTAATAAATTTGGGGACGGTATTGCGACAGTGATTTTTCCAGCGCATATAAGTCCAGGGGAATAACACCAATACCAGCAGAATCCGCCAATTATCACGGCATTTATGCCCGCCGATAAACCGCCAGGGCGATGCCAAATCGAGCAGCCGCAGTAAATACGCGGCGATGATTCCCGGTGCTGCCAAGCCGATAAATTCCTCGGTGGAATTACGCAGGTACAGGGTTTCGTCTAAATCCACTACTACCGGGCCGGAGTGTGCCTGCAAGCGCTCGACAATCGCCTGTTCATCAAGTGTCCATTTATCTCGCTCCAACTGGGCAGTATCGCGCTCTTGCGTTGCGCTATTTTGGTTCGCTGCCAGCTCATTCATGTCTGCTACAAAAGTCCCATCCTGTGGAAGAATGTTGGATTCAATAGTCATGTTTCGGTTTTCCTTTTCAAAAGCACCGGAGAAACAACAAATTTTCTCCGGGCGAATATCACTTTTTGGGCTTGCAGGAATACCTGCATAAATCCATTGTTAAATCGCACTAATTCACTGCACGTGTAGTGCCAACACAGCCAAATATCTTTTTATATAGATGTCTTTTTATAGGGGAGGGCTAGCCTGACGTGGCTTAATTCTACCCTGTTTTGAATTGATGGTTTTCCGGGGCGCCCATGGATCTCGGGATTTGAGCACTGGATCTCGGGATTTGAGCACAGATTCGCGGTGGGCGCGTCCTCTAGCTGGTGGCAGTATGCCTTGGGTTGTGTTTCATTTGTAATACACCGCTTTGTCGCTGTAACTCAATTTTCTTTTGCGCAATTGCAAAATTTTCTGCCGGTTAAACGCTGCCTTGTTTTAAAAATATTCAGCGTGGCGAATAAATAATCGCAGTTTGTAGCGCTCTGTATCGTTCAGCTTAAATTCAATTTTCTCCTTCTAGTATGGCGCCGAGCATCACAACAGATGCTGTTGTTTTTATCAGAGGATAGATTATGAAAATGAAATTATTACCCGCTATGGTTGCAACCGCTGGTTTTTTAGCTGCGCCTTTTGTTTTTTCTGCAACCTATCAAGGCGAATTGTCAGCGGCTTATAGCGACATAGATATACAAGGTGATGAAGAAGGATATTTTGTTGGGCTGGAAGGAAAATATTACTTCGCTCCGGTAGATACCAAAAATCATCCATTGGCTGAAGCGGCATTTATCGAAAAATCCAGCAATGTGTATGTCAACCTGGGTAATTTCGAATTTAAGGAGGCGGGTGATCGCCTGGATATTTATCAACGTTCAATCGGCGTGGATTTCTTTATTCCCAACACTATGTTCTATCTGGGTGCTGGTGTGAATGAAATGAAGTCCAACTATTCATGGCCAGCAGAAGGCAATAGTAGTGGTGGCAGTGATGCAACTGATTGGGATTCAGCCTGGTTTGTCAAAGCCGGTATTGCGCCAGTAACAGGTTTGTTGGTGTGGTCCGAGTTCACCGAGGATGTAGATGTATCGGATGAATGGAATATCAATGGTAAATATGTAATTCCATTGTCCGGCGAGCACGCACTGAACATCGAAGCCGCTTATGAAAAATCGGACATCAGTTATGCCGACAATACCATCATGGCAGCAGTGGATTATTATCTTGATCGCAACCTGAGTGTCGGCGGTGGCTTTATTAATACCTCGTTCGATGATTCTATTGGCGATGATGCGACCACTGATTATTTTATTCGTGCGCGCAATTTCTTCACCGACAGCATCAGCGGCGAAATAAGCTATACCAATGGCGACTATGAAGACAGCTTCATGGTGGGCGGGACTATTCGCTTCTAGATAATTTGTTTCCAGACAATTCGCTTTCAGTTGAGTCGTTAATAAATAACATCCGGCTATTGAAAACCTCCTGCGCGAGCAGGAGGTTTTTGTTATATAAAAGCAAGCATTTATTGTTTGATCTTCCTTTCAGTACAAATTCTTGCGTTTTGTTATTCCACGTTTATAGTTAATCCGTCAGTTGCAGTGATTTTTTTAGCGGGTTTACCGCTTAGCAGCGTTTGAAGTAGATATCGCGGCTGAATTAGAGGTATCTAAAAAAGTTAGTTGGAATTTAGGTGACCGGTAATTGAGTCTGGTGCGTCCTGTGTTCTGGCATCCATGTCTGTAGCCAGTTGGCTGTTTCTATTTTCAGGTTGCACTGTTGTCCGTAAATATATGGGCAGTTTCACCTGATTCCCTTGGTTGGGATGTGCCCGACGTCTGTTTGTTTTAAAGCATTCTGCTTTTTTAAAACAATCGTTAATGAATATTGGTTATGAGTAAAGGTTAATGCCTGTCGATAGGTTGGGAGGATCTTGCTCATCTATTCATTGCGGTTCCAACAAAAAAAGAGAGCGTAGAAATAAGCAAGAAAAAGGAGTCGTGCAGTGAAACGCTATTTGTCTGGCTTAAGGTGTGCGGCCTACTTTCCGTTATTTATGTACATGCTGCTTACCAGCTTGTCGCTACAGGCGGAAACTGAAAAATATAATATGACGCGCGGTGCGACGGATATCAGTCACCAGGTTTACAACCTGCACATGACAATTTTTTATATCTGTTGTGCGATTGGTTTGCTGGTGTTTGCATTGATGTTTTGGTCAATTGTGCATCATCGTAAATCAAAAGGTGCAAAAGCTGCGCAGTTTCATGGCAGCTTGAAAATTGAAATTTTATGGACCGCCATTCCCGTGGTTATTCTGGTGGCCATGGCAATCCCCGCGAGCAAAACCTTGATCGCAATGGAAGATGCCTCCAAAGCAGACCTCACCGTGTTGGTGACGGGATCACAATGGAAATGGCATTACAAATACATGGAATATCCAATTGAATTCTATTCCATGCTCGCTACACCGCGCGACCAGATCGATAACCTCGCTGAAAAAACCGAATTATATTTGCGCGATGTCGATAAACCTTTGGTGCTTCCCACCGGTAAAAAAATTCGTTTTTTGGTTACGGCCGACGATGTTATCCATTCGTGGTGGGTGCCGGCATTTGCGATAAAAAAAGACGCCAATCCCGGCTTTATTAATGAAACCTGGACGAGGGTAGATAAACCTGGAATATATCGCGGCCAGTGTGCAGAGCTGTGTGGTAAGGACCATGGCTTTATGCCGATTGTGGTGGATGTAAAAGCGCCGGAAGATTTTGAACGCTGGGCAACAGAACAAGTTGCACTACAAGCACAGGCCAAAGCGGAAGAGGAAAAAGCCGCGCAACAAACCCAGAGTATGGAAGAGCTAATGACGCTCGGGCAAAAAGTCTATGAGACTCACTGCGCTATGTGCCACCAAATTTCCGGCGAAGGGTTGACGGGTGCTATTCCTGCGTTAAAAGGCAGTGTGATTGCAACAAAAGATATTCCTGCGCACATCCATATGGTGGTGTTCGGTAAACCGGCTACCGCCATGCAAGCATTTGGCAAGCAATTAACGACTATCGAATTGGCTGCCGTGATTACCTATGAGCGCAACGCCTGGGGCAATAACACTGGTGAGTTGGTGCAGGTGGCGGATGTTGTGGCCATCATGGAAGCAGGAGAATAAAAATGAGCACAGAAAATTCAAATGCAATCGATATTGTAGATAACCCACATGGCGACCATAGTGATCATGGAAATGCAGACCACGACCATAAACCCAAAGGGATTACCCGCTGGTTATACACCACCAACCATAAAGACATAGGCACGCTTTATTTATTATTTGCGTTGTTGATGTTGTTTATCGGTGGCAGTTTGGCGATGGTGATTCGCGCGGAATTATTTCAACCGGGTTTGCAATTTGTCGATCCGCATTTTTTTAACCAGATGACCACCGTACACGGATTGGTGATGGTATTCGGCGCAATCATGCCCGCGTTTGTCGGGCTCGCGAATTGGATGGTGCCCTTGATGATTGGCGCCCCGGATATGGCATTGCCGCGCATGAATAACTGGAGTTTTTGGTTGCTGCCCTGCGCATTTATTATTTTGCTATCCACCTTATTTATGGAAGGCGGTGGTCCGGCGGCGGGTTGGACTTTTTATGCACCACTCTCAACAACTTACTCCAGTGACAGCACTGCATTTTTTGTGTTCGCGGTGCACATTATGGGCGTGTCCTCCATCATGGGGGCGATGAATGTCATAGTCACTATTTTTAATTTGCGTGCACCGGGTATGACCTGGATGAAAATGCCGCTGTTCGTCTGGACCTGGTTAATAACTGCATTTTTATTAATTGCGGTTATGCCAGTGCTTGCAGGCACTGTGACTATGGTGCTTACCGATAAATATTTTGGCACCAGTTTTTTTAATGCCGCCGGCGGTGGCGACCCGGTGATGTTCCAACATATTTTCTGGTTCTTCGGGCACCCGGAAGTGTACATCATGATTTTACCGGCGTTTGGAATTGTCTCCAGCATTATTCCCACGTTTGCGCGCAAGCCTCTATTCGGTTACGAATCGATGGTAATTGCCACCGCGAGCATTGCGTTCCTCTCATTTATTGTGTGGGCACATCATATGTTCACCACCGGAATGCCGGTAGCGGCGGAATTATTTTTTATGTACACCACCATGCTGATCGCGGTGCCTACGGGGGTTAAAGTATTTAATTGGGTGGCCACCATGTGGCGTGGCTCTATGACATTTGAAACACCAATGATGTTTGCCGTCGCATTTATTGTGCTGTTTACGATTGGTGGTTTATCCGGATTAATGCTTGCGATCATCCCCGCTGATTTCCAATACCAGGATACTTATTTTGTCGTAGCGCATTTTCATTATGTGTTGGTGACCGGTGCGCTCTTCGGCATTATTTCCGGCGTGTATTTCTGGATTCCAAAATGGACCGGCGTAATGTACAGCGAGCGTTTGGGGCAATGGCATTTTTGGTGTTCACTCATTTCCGTAAACATGTTGTTTTTTCCAATGCATTTTGTCGGTTTGGCCGGTATGCCGCGCCGCATTCCGGATTATGCATTGCAGTTCGCGGATATGAATGCATTTATCAGTATCGGCGGCGCTCTATTTGGTTTGTCGCAATTGCTCTTTGTGTGGGGGGTGGTGCGGTGCATGCGCGGCAAAGGCATTAAAGCGAGCACGCAAGTGTGGGAAGGTGCCCAAGGCCTGGAGTGGGAGATCCCATCTCCCGCGCCTTACCATACGTTCCAAACACCGCCGAGCGTGAAGTGATGGTTTTTAATGTGATATGTGTGGCGGAGTAAAACATGGAGTCGCACAAATTATTAGTTCGCAAACTGGTGTTGATTTGTATCGCCATGTTTGGTTTTGGTTTTGCATTAGTACCTTTGTACGATGTGTTTTGTCGCTACACCGGCATTAATGGAAAAACTGAAAATACCGCTGCCCCGGCAGCGCGGCGTGTCGATGCGAGCCGTGAAATTTCCGTGGAATTTCTGGCCAACCGCGACCCTGGAATTCCCTGGAGTTTTGCGCCGGAAATAACACGCATAGAAGTTCATCCGGGGCAGGTAATGGTGGTTAATTTTTTGGCTGAGAACCTAAGTGCTGAAGCAACTATCGGCCGGGCAGTACCTTCGGTATCACCGGGGGAAGCGGCGCGTTATTTCAAAAAAATAGAATGTTTTTGTTTTGTTGAGCAGCCGCTCGATAGTCGCCAGAAAAAAGCCATGCCGGTGCAGTTCTATATAGATCCGGAATTGCCGGAGCAATTTACGACTATTACATTGTCGTACCGTTTATATAAAAGCACTTTGTCCAATGCAAGCCGTTAAATATTGTCAGGGTATGTAGTTGCAGAAGGGTTTAACCAGTTTCGTTCACGCCGTTGCGATTGTGGTTGCAATAGTCGCGATGAGAGCAGAGGTGGATCATGGCAAACGTGTATCAAAAATATTATGTGCCCCATCACAGCAGTTGGCCGATTGTGGGCGCTATCTCGCTATTTCTGATGGGTTATGGCGCGGCGCTGTGGGTTAACGCCATGGCAAAAGACCAGCATGGTTTCGGATGGATTCTATTAATCATGGGCGTTGCTTTACTGTTTTATATGTTGTTTGGCTGGTTTAGCAATGTAATCGATGAATCCATGGATGGTCTCTACAGTCAGCAAATGGATCGATCCTTTCGGCAGGGAATGAGCTGGTTTATTTTCTCTGAAATTATGTTTTTCATGGCATTTTTTGGAGCGCTTTTTTATGCGCGGATGATCGCTGTACCCTGGTTGGATGGCGCCAGTAATAATGCAATGACCGCAGAAGTGCTTTGGCCGAATTTTGAAGCGGTTTGGCCGCTCACCACTACACCGGGAGGCACGGAGACCAATGCCATGCCCTGGGAGGGAATTCCGCTTTACAACACCATTATCTTATTGGTCTCTTCCATCACCCTGCAATTTGCACACATAGGTATTGAGCAGCGCAAATACACACAGTTAGGTTTTTTTCTGCTGCTAACCATTATTCTCGGCGTGTGTTTTTTATTTTTGCAGGGCCATGAATATGTACATTCTTATCAGGAGCTGGGGCTGCGCCTGGACTCTGGTGTCTACGGCAATACCTTTTTTCTGTTGACCGGTTTCCACGGTTTACATGTCACCCTCGGCGCAATTTTTTTAACGGTTATTTTTCTGCGCATTATTATCAAAGGCCACTTCACGCCTGAACGCCATTTCGGTTTCCAGGCCGCGGCCTGGTATTGGCATTTTGTTGACGTGGTTTGGTTGAACTTGTTTGTCTTTGTTTATGTGTTGTAACTCTGGTAGTTAATAGCGGCGGTAGTTAATAAGGTCGATGATGCGGTGTGATCACACCAGTGAGTAAGAGGATGATTAAAAAGAGAATGACGACGACGGAAAAAATTAACCGGCGCCCTAAAAATTTTGACATCTTGGGCGCAGTGTCGTCATTTTTCAGCATTACGATCAGCGCTTGAAACAAACTGAACACCACCATCGCCAACAGGCAAACCAGAATTATTTTGATCAGCATGGGAGCACCTCTACAGGAGTGAGTGTATGACCATTATAGCGTTCAATCGCTATTGGGTAGTCCGCTGGCCATGGGTGTTAATCAATCTATTGGTGCTGGCACTTTTATTGGCGCTGTCGCTATGGCAGTGGCAGCGTGCGGCAGAAAAAACACAAACGTTGGCGCGTATTGCAGATTGGAAAATGCAGGGGGCTGTTGATCTCAACCATTTATTATCCATAGCGCCAGGTAACCGCGATGGTTTGCAATTGGATTTTCGCGCGCGCTGGTTAGCTCCCATGGTGTGGCTGATCGATAATCAACTGGTAAATGGCAGTATTGGTTACGATGTGCTCATAGCCGTTGAAGATATTTCGGCACCGAAAAATTCCGCATCGATTTTGGTCAATTTGGGTTGGGTTGCGGCGCCTTCCGCGCGGAGTGTTTTGCCTGCAGTGAATATTCCGGATGAATTGCATGTGCAGGGAATTTTTCGCACGCGGACCAAAGGTGTGTTGCTTGGTACCAATCTCGAAGATAAAGGTGTTTGGCCCATGCGCATTCAGCAGGTGGATGTCGAACTACTTGCGACTCATTTCAATCTTCCATTAATTAATGGCCTTACCTATCAAAAAAATGCTTCGCCGTTTTTGATTCACTATCGCCCGGTAATTTTGCCGCCGGAGCGGCATAAAGCCTATGCATTACAGTGGCTGCTGCTGGCGATTGCAGTAGTGATAATCGCGGTGGCAGCAAGCGCGCGTAAAACATCACCGGAAACTGAATCATGAGCAGCCGAAAATTTTTTATCTTGTTTATCGCGTGTGCTGCTATACCGCTCGTTGCGGCGCAACTTAGTTTATCTATGGGCTGGTTCCAGCAGGGCAGTACTAACAAGGGCCAGTGGCTGCAACATGAAATCCAATTGCTGCCCGATGCAAGTTCACCCGCTGCGAATAATGCTGACATCAATGTGCATTGGCATTTGGTGTATGTGCAAGCCGCTGTGTGTGATCAGCAATGTGAGCATGCATTGTTTACGTTGCAGCAGTTGTATTCGGGTATGGGGCGCAAACAAGTAAAAATAAAACCGTTGGTCATGGCGCAACAACAGCCAAAACAATTAAACCAATTTCCTGCCATTGGTTGGCGAGCGGAAGCGGATGCGGCAAGCGAATTACAAAACCAGATTGTGATAGTCAACCAGCGCGGCTTGGTGTTGCTGCGTTATCCGGTGGTGGATAACCCCGAGCAAATGCGCGACCTCGCGAAAGATATACGCACCGATCTATTGCGCTTGATCAATTACGACAGGAGTGGCGCATGAACCGTTTTGCTGCACTGGTCAATTGCACGCTGCTATTAACCTTGTTAGTTATCGCCCTCGGCGCCTACACGCGCCTTACCGATGCCGGGCTCGGCTGTCCGGACTGGCCGGGCTGTTATGGGAAATTGACAGCGCCCTTGCACGACGCCCATATCGCCGAGGCGCAGGCGAAATTTCCTGATGCACAAATAGAACCGCATAAAGCCCACAACGAAATGGTGCATCGCTATATCGCCGGTTTATTGGGATTGTGTGTATTGCTGATCGCGCTGGTGAGTTGGCGCTTGAAACAATTCCGTTTGTTGAGTAGTGGAATTTTGTTGCTGGTTTTTTTCCAGGCCGCATTGGGCATGTGGACTGTTACCTTGAATTTGCTGCCGCTGATTGTGCTGGCTCATTTATTGGGTGGTTTTGCGCTATTCACGTTGCTCGCCATTTTGCGTGCGGATCTTGCGTGGAAAATAAAAAACTCGGCAGCGGGCGATGCGAGTCCCGGTGAAAAAATAATAGATGAACCCGGCCTAAGGCCGCTATTGCCATTGGGTTATCTGGCAGCTTTGGTATTGGTGATGCAAATTGCATTGGGCGGTTGGACATCGAGTAATTATGCGGCGACCATTTGCTATCAATTGCCGGTGTGTGAAGCAGGGTGGAGTGAACGCTTTTCATTGCAGGCGGCGTTTAGTTTGCCCTTAGGCCATGAGACCTATGAATTTGGTGTATTGCCCTATGAGGCGCGCATGAGCATTCATGTGTTGCATCGCATAGGTGCAATGATCACGCTTTTGACTCTAGGTAGCTTCGCTTTTTTATGTTGGCGCAGGGCAACAACAAACACTGTGCGGTTTATGGCAATGGGAATTGGCGGCTTGTTGTTACTGCAAATAACACTCGGACTAATCAATATTATTGCCCAGCTTCCACTTCCAAATGCCGTTGCTCACAATTTGGTGGCGGCGAATTTATTAATGCTGACAATTGTGACGCTGCGGCAGATACATTTGCGACAACCGGTGAAAGAGAACTTTTCAACGCAGAAGATGTATAAAGTAAATGTCGCCTCAGGGAAGGATAGCTTGATTGCCAATCCTGAAAGGTGAGCAAAAGTGTAAGTGGAATGCGATTAAAAAATGAATAGCGGGAGATTGTAATGGCTGCAATTAAAAATTCCCTGATAAAAAATACATCTTCGCCAACCCTGAATCGCGCCGATTTTATGGGGTATTGCCGCGCCTACTACCAGCTGACCAAGCCCAAAGTGGTTGCACTATTAGTACTGACTGCCTGGGTAGGCATGATGTTGGCAACACCTGAGCCGCCTGATTTTTTGTTGGTGTTGATAGCCTGTGTGGGCATTGCATTAGTGTCTGCTGCCGCAGCTGCATTTAATCATGTACTCGATCAGAAAATTGATGCCCAGATGGCGCGCACCTATATGCGGCCTTTACCAAAAGGCAAATTGACCACAGTGCAGGCAGTCGCATTTGCCTGCTTGCTGGCAATTAGCGGTTTTATGATTTTGCTTCTGGCAGTGAATGAATTAACCGCGCTCTTAACGCTATTTGGTTTGTTCGGTTATGCAGTGGTTTACACCTTACTACTCAAGCGCGCTACGCCGCAAAATATTGTTATCGGTGGTGTGGCGGGTGCGTTACCGCCAGTGTTGGGATGGACGGCAATGACTGGGAGTGTAAGTGGTGAGGCGCTGCTGTTAATGATGATCGTATTCACCTGGACTCCGCCCCATTTTTGGGCCTTGGCGATTCATCGCTGTAATGACTATGCCAAAGCCAATATTCCGATGTTGCCCGTCACCCATGGAATTGAATTTACCAAAACCACCATTTTGTTTTACACACTCTTGTTATTTGTCGTGTGTTTGTTGCCCTATTTGGTAGGTATGACGGGTATTATTTATCTTGTCGCCTGTATTTATCTCAATGGAAAATTTATATATCACGCATGGACATTGAAATTTCATGCGAAGCCCGACACGGCGATGGAAACATTTCGTTTTTCCATTGTGCATTTAATGGTGCTGTTTCTGGTGTTGTTGGTCGATCATTACCTGCAGTGGAATTTTAATGAAATATTTTAAATTCCCTGTGTGGATTTTCATGCTGCTTGCGGGGCAATGTGTCGCGCAAGTGCAAATAGAAAATGCCTGGGTCCAACTCGCTCCGCCCGCCGCAAAAGTAAATGCGGCCTATATGCAAATCCATAATCCACGCGCGCAACCCCAAACCATTGTCAGGGTTCGGGCTGATTGCTGCGCGATGGTGATGTTGCACCAGACACGCAAGGACGGCGATAGGGTTTTTATGGATCACCTGGATCAACTGGTAATCCCCGCCAATGCCAGTGTGCAATTAGCGCCAGGTGGTTTGCATATTATGTTGATGCAAGCAAATCGCAAATTAACACTCGATAGTCAGGTCCAAATCAGTTTTGATTTTGACGATGGTCGCACCCAGGACATTCAGTTAAATGTTAAAAACACTTACCAATAAAAAAGCTTCACTGGTGTACTCAGCGGCCATTGCGGTGAGCCTGATGCTTGGTGTGATGTTCGGCGCGCAGCACTTTTCCAGCCCTGCATCGTTTGCGAACGAAGCCAATATTCCGACTCCTGCTGCACCCGCTCAATTGGTTGCTGCCACGCTATTACCGGAGGCAAAAGCCTTGCCTGAGTTTGCATTGGAAAATCATCGCGGTGAAATTATCGGCATCGATACCTTTCGCGATCATTGGAGTTTGGTTTTTTTTGGTTTTACGTCCTGCCCGGATTATTGCCCGCTGGAACTGCAGAGGCTCGCCAAGGTGTTGAACCTGATGGGGAAGGGCGAGGCGCTGCAGGTATTATTTGTGAGTGTTGACCCGGAGCGGGACGCGCAAGAAAAGTTGGCAACTTATGTGAGTTTTTTCCATCCGCAAATTACCGGTGTGCGCGGCAGCAATGTGGCGCTGGCCCAGTTCTCGCAATTTTTTGGCGCTGCTTATGATCGCTCGGCGATTGTTAACGGCAAGGTATTAACTATCCCCGCCGGTATTAATTTGCCCGTGGATGTAGGTGACCAGTATCAGGTAAATCATTCCACTCGGGTGTTTATTGTGGATCCCGCCGGGGCCTTTATTGGAAGTTTTGCCGCGCCCTATGAAGTGGAGCAAATGGCGCTGGATATGCAAAAACTGATGGAGCGATAGGGTTTTAAGTTCGCGCTCGTCGCTGGACAGACGATATAGATGCTGTAGTTATGGGGAGGATTTTTTTGAATTTGATTTAGTCTAACCGTGCTCAGGAAGAGCGAGGAGGCGGGCTATATACTCATAGCAGATGCATGCAGCTATTCAACGGAGTTGGCTGCACCATGGTCAATATCGAATAACCTGATAACAGTGTCGGAGAAAGAAAATGATTTCCCACGTAGCTGGTTTATTTACCCATCCTCATCGGGAATGGGAAGAAATTCGTGATACCCAGGAAAGTGTGTCCCATCTGTATTTTGCCCATGTGTTGTTATTGGCGTTAATTCCGCCGGTCTCTATGTTTATCGGTACCACCCGGGTGGGGTGGGTGATTGGTAGAGGCACGCCAGTGATGCTTACTGAATCCAGTGCGTTGGTGATGAGTGTGCTGATGTATTTGGCGATGCTCGCCGGTGTCGCAGTCATCGGTATGTTTATCAATTGGATGGCGCGCACTTATGATTCAAGCCCCGGCCTTGCGCGCTGTATTGTGTTTGCGGCTTACACCGCAACGCCATTATTTGTAGCCGGTTTGTGTGCGCTTTATCCTAACGTCATTCTGGTGATGCTGGTGGGAATTGTGGCAGTGTTTTATACCGTGTATTTGCTTTATATGGGCATCCCGATTTTTATGAAAATTCCGGAGGACGAGGGATTTATTTATTCGAGTTCAATTCTCACCATCGGCTTGGTGATGTTTGTATCGATTATGGCGATTACAGTGCTTATCTGGAGCTTTGGGTTCGGGCCAGCTTATACGGGCTAGGTGAAGTAAAGCAGGGGGCGATAAAACAAAAAAACCGGAGCTGCGCAACAGCTCCGGTTTTTTTATTGGACAAGTGTTATTGGACAAATAAATTGAATTACAAACTGGCAAAGACTTCAGCGGCAATTTTGAGCGTATTGTTAATATCTTCTTCAGTGTGCGCGCCGGACATAAATCCCGCTTCGTAAGAAGCGGGGGCCAGGTAAACGCCGCGCTCCAACATGCCGTGGAAAAATTTATTGAAGCGCGGAATATCGCAAGCCATAACCTGTTTGAAGTTGGTAACTTTTTTCTCGCTGGTAAAAAAGAAACCGAACATGCTGCCAACATGGTTGGTAGTAAAAGGAATGCCGGCATCATCTGCTAATTTTTGCAGGCCTTCGACTAATTGCGTGGTGCGTGCGCAAAGGTTGCGATAAAAACCCTCTTGCTCCAACAGTTCCAAGGTCTTTAAGCCTGCGGCCATGGCCACCGGGTTACCGGAAAGCGTGCCCGCCTGATACACAGGGCCGGAAGGTGCAATCATTTGCATAATATCGCGACGGCCGCCGAACGCACCGACAGGCATGCCGCCGCCAATTACTTTGCCGAGGGTGATGATGTCGGCATTCACACCATAATGGCCCTGTGCACCGGTGTGCGAAACGCGGAAGCCGGTCATGACTTCATCAAAAATTAATACACTGCCGTATTGATCGCACACCTCGCGCAGGCACTCCAGAAATCCTGGCACAGGCGGAACACAATTCATATTGCCGACTACCGGTTCAACAATGATGCACGCGATTTGGTCGCCGAGTTTGGCAAAACATTCGCGCACTTGTTCGGCATTGTTGTAATCGAGCGTGAGCGTGTGGTCGGCCAACACGGCGGGCACGCCGGGTGAGCTGGGCACGCCGAGTGTGAGTGCGCCTGAGCCGGCTTTAATGAGCAGTGAATCCGAATGGCCGTGATAGCAGCCTTCGAATTTAATAATTTTGTCGCGCTTGGTAAACGCGCGGGCAAGACGAATTGCACTCATGGTGGCTTCGGTGCCGGAGCTGACAAAACGCACCATATCCATATTGGGGATCAGGGCGCAGAGTTTTTCCGCGAGGGTGGTTTCACGTTCGGTCGGCGCACCAAAACTCAATCCGAATTTTGCGGTTTCAATAACGGTGTTGATGACTTCCGGGTGCGCGTGGCCAAGCACCATTGGACCCCAGCTCTGCACATAGTCGATGTATTGTTTGCCATCGGCATCCCACACATAAGCACCGAGTGCTTTTTCAAAAAATACCGGCGTGCCACCCACGGCTTTAAAGGCGCGTACTGGCGAATTAACGCCACCGGGAATGGTCTTTTGGGCTTGTAAAAATAATTCTTCAGAGCGGCTCATAGATAATCCTGATTTATAACAATTCAATAAATTTTTTAGCTTGGGCGGTAATGTCATCCGCCGAAAATAAACTGTGGCAAACGGCAAGCATGTCGGCGCCGGCGTCGAGTAATTGTCTACCATTGTCGAGGGTGATACCGCCGATCACGACAATTGGTGTGTTGGCAAATTTGCTGCGCGCTTCGCTGATTAATGAAATCGGAGCGTGACTTGCACCGGGTTTGGTTGATGACGGAAAAAATCGACCAAAAGCGATGTAATTGGCGGTGTCTTTAATCGCCTGTTGTGCAAGTGCGAGTGAATCGTGACAGGTAACGCCGATGATGGCGCGGTTGCCGAGGATAATTCGCGCCGCGACCGGATTGGTATCATCCTGCCCGAGGTGCACGCCATGCGCGTTGCTGTTTTTCGCGAGTTCTACATCATCATTAATTAATAATTGCGCCTGATATTGGTTACAGAGTGCCACCAGACTTTTCGCTTCAAATAACCGGCGGGCTTGGTCGGTTGATTTATCGCGATACTGCACCAGCTTGCAGCCGCCTTTTAAGGCATCGGCCACGGCGGAAAATAATGTGTCGCCGGGCAGGAGTTGGGAATCGGTAATTGCATAGAGTTTGCTGATCATTTTAAAACGGCCTTACCACTACCATAATCACAATGCCGACCAATAAAAATACTGGCAGCTCATTAAATACGCGAAAAAACTTATGGCTTTTGGTGCAGCGGTCATCGCGCAATTGTTTCCAGTAAGCGATACACGCGTGATGATAACCGGTGAGCACAACCACCAGCGCAATCTTGCACCAGTACCAGATTTGGGTTGAGTAATAATCCCAACCGAGCCAGCTCATCCAAATGCCAAACACAAAGGTGGCGATCATCGCGGGATTGGCGATACCGCGCAGTAATTT
>DATIGS010000162.1:0-4140 GCA_035481425.1 Cellvibrio sp.
AATAAAAGTTTTTGCAATTCCAATTGCATGGGTTCGAGCTGTGCTTCGCAATCTTTTAATTCTTCTTCAGCCATTTCTTTCATATCGTCGTCGCCATCCACCAACAAGTGTTTGGCCTCTTCGATATTGGCGAGCAGCTGCAAATAATTTTGATAGCCTTGCACCACGGGTTCCAACTCGGCGTACTCTTTGGAGAGGTCGCGGAATTTATTTTGATTGTTGATGGTGTCAGCTTCCGACAACATCGCGCTCACTTCTTCGTAGCGCTCTTTAAGGCGATCCAGCTTTTCTAAAATAGACGCTTTCATTGGGACTCACTTGCATCGCCGCCGGGATCAGCAGCAGGGTTAACAGATTCTTCGGAATTCGTTGATGTATCAGTACTCAGCGAAAGTGCAAACAATTCATGGGCCACCTGAATTACATGGTGGCGCGAACTGGCGCTCGCCTCTTTCAATACAGTTGTCGGCGAATGGATTAATTTGTTGGTAAGGTTACGCGCAAACTGCTGCAGTACCTGCTCGGGATTCGCGCCCGAGTGCAAACTGCGCAACGCTTTTTCCAATTCCAAATCGCGCAATTGTTCGGCCTTGCTGCGATAGGCTTTTACCGTCTCGACGGCATTAAGCGCGCGCTGCTGGCGTAAAAACAATTCAACGCCTTCAGTGATAATTTCTTCGGCTTGATCAGCAGCGGCGACGCGCGATTTTTTGTTTTCATCAATCACCGCGTGCAAATCATCCACGGTGTAAAGATACACATCATCCAGCTCGCCCACTTGCTCTTCTATATCGCGCGGAACCGCGATGTCGAGCATAAACATGGGCTTGTGTTTGCGCTTTTTCAACGCCGACTCGACAGCCCCTTTGCCCAAAAGCGGCAACTGGCTGGCCGTCGACGAAATCACTATATCGGCGCGATGCAATTGCTCGGGAATATCAGCCAGCAAAATCGCCTCGCCATTAAATTCGCGCGCAAGGCGCTGGGCGCGGTCGAGGGTACGATTGGCAACAATCATGTGTTTGATGCCCTGCTCGGCTAGATGGCGCGCCACCAGCTCGATGGTTTCGCCTGCACCAATCAAGAGCGCCGTGTCTTGCTTGAGGTTGGAAAAGATTTGCTGGGCAAGGCTGACCGCGGCATAGGCAACTGAAACCGGGTTTTCGCCAATCGCCGTCTCGGTGCGCACGCGTTTGGCGATGTTAAAAACTTGCTGAAAAGTTGCGTGTAATTCGGCCCCCAAAGTGCCCGCTTCTTTCGCGACCGCAAAAGCTGACTTCATTTGGCCCAAAATTTGCGGTTCACCCAGCACCAGTGAATCGAGGCCTCCGGCAACCTTCATCATATGGCGCACAGCGTCCTGGTCCTGATAGCAGTAGTAGCTGTTGGCCAAATCAGCCGCATCAATCGCGGTGTGGTCAACCAGCCACTGTTGGATCGCCGCCGCATCGCCTTCACTCGCTGCATAGATTTCGGTGCGATTGCAGGTAGAGAGAATCGCCACTTCGGTCAGCCCGGCATGGGCGCAAGCTTCTTGCATCGCGCCTTGCAGGCTCTCCGGCGCGAACGCAACCCGCTCGCGCAGTGCAAGAGGGGCAGTGGTGTGGTTGATGCCAAAGGCTAACAGGGTCATGGGTCGGGCTAATTGTTTTGAAGGGCGGTATTGTCCGGTCAGAGACGGGGCGTGACAAGAGGCAAGTTCTGAATCCTGTCATAAAGGGGTGCTATTACACTGATTCACTGCCCGGTTACATCTACATCTATACTCAACAACAGTCGCTGCCCAAGGATTTTTATGCGCACACAAATCCCTACCATTATCGATATAGAAGCATCCGGTTTTGGCTCATACAGCTATCCGATCGAGATCGGCGTAGTAAAAGCCAATGGGGACCGCTATTGCGCTTTGATCGAACCGGTAGCCGAATGGACCCACTGGAGCGATAGCGCCCAGGCGATACACGGCATTTCGCGGGAGTTGATCGAAACCCGCGGGCGTAAACCCCGCGATATCTGCATGGAGCTGAACCAGTTTTTAGGTGAATCCACCACCTACAGCGATGCCTGGACCCACGATAGCCCCTGGCTTAACCGGTTATTCTTCGCCGCGCGGATCAATCGCAGCTTTCGCCTGAGCCCCATAGAGATGATCGCCACCGAAACCCAGCTGCTGCTGTGGGACCAAACCAAGAAGCGGCTGGAAAAACATCTCGATATCAAACGCCATCGCGCCAGCGGCGATGCTTATCTTATCCAGCAGACTTTTTTGGAGTCGCGCCGCCTCCTCAACACCCAGCCCATGCAAATGCGCCGCAGCAACAGCCTATGACCATCAGCAATGGCAGGATTTTTAATACCATTTTTGACACCTGTGGCCAAACACCCTTTTTATCATCCGGCGTCGCGTTTATGATGATCGGCCGCGCAACCTGCCTGCGCCAACTCCCTGCATTGTGTATCGGTCACGCATGAGCAAACACCGCCCCATCATACTGTCGAGCATGACCCTTTACTGGGTGCTGAGCGGCTGTAGCCTGCAATCGGCGCGTAGCGTGGCAGCCCCGGAACCGGCACCCGAGCCGCAACCTGAAATACGCATAGAAACGCCGGCCAAGCCTTTCCCTACCGAGACACTCTACTCGCTGCTCACCGCAGAAATTGCCGGAAGCCGTGCGCAATATGACCTGGCGCTGAGCAATTATGTACAGCAGGCACGCGAAACCCGCGACCCGCAAATCGCCGAACGCGCGACCATGATTGCGCGCTATCTGGGCAACAACCAGATCGCGATGGAAATGGCGCAGATCTGGGTCAAAGCCGCACCGCGCAATACAGAGGCGCTGGCCAATATATCCCTCGCATACATACAAACGGGGCAACTGCGCGACGCATTTGATTTCTCGCGCCGCTTGCTGGATGAGGGCGCCGAGCCTTTATTCCAGAATATCGCCGTGCATGCTGCAACCCTTGGGGACACCGAACGGGCAGCACTGCTTAATGATTTTGTCACCCTGCTGCAAAGTCATCCGGAAAACGAACAGCTGATGGTGGGGACCGGGATTCTGTTACAGCAGCAGGCCAAATATGATGAGGCGATGAACCTCACCCATCAGGCGCTCAAAGTTCATCCACGCAGCATCCCCGCCGCTATCCTCGAAGCCAATCTGTTGCATCAAATGAAGCGGGACCAGGAAGCCATCGAGAAAATGGCTGCACTGCTGGAGTTTTATCCGGACAATACCAACCTGCGCCAACAGTACGCGCGGATTTTGGCCCACCACAATATAGAAGAAGCACAGGCGCAATTTACGATCCTCACCCAACAGCTGCCGGGCAATGGCGACCTGTTGCTGTCGCTGGGCATTATTGCGTTGGAGCGCAAGGATACGGAAACGGCGCAACAGGCATTTGAAGAGTTGCTGGATCGCGACCTGCATATTTCCACTGCCCATTATTATTTGGGGCGCATGGCCGACGCGCGCAATGACTTGCCCGAAGCCATCATTCACTATTTGCAGGTCGAACAGGGCAACGACTTCCTCTCCGCGACGGTCCAGCTGCTGGACATCTTTGTGCGCCAGCAGGATTTTCTCAGCGCCCAACAACATATGAACCGCCTGCGCTTGCGATTCCCCGACCAGAGCGAAGCCCTATACGCGCTGCATGGCCAAACACTGCTTAATCACAATTACCTGCCTGAAGCCGACGCGGTATTTACCGAGGGCCTCGCTAATTTTCCCACCAGCACCCGCCTGTTATTTGCGCGCGCCATGCTCAATAACCAACGCAAGCGCCTGGCGGCAACCGAGCGCGACCTGCGCCAGATATTGAAACAGCAACCGGATAACACCGCCGCGCTCAATTCACTCGGCTATATATTGGCGGATCGTACCGAGCGCTTTGCTGAAGCCCGCGCCCTGCTCGATAAAGCCCTGCAACTGCAACCCGACGATGCCGCCATCATGGACTCCATGGGCTGGCTGCACTACCGCACTGGCAAATACCCGGAAGCACTGGAGTTTTTGCGCAAAGCCTTTGCTGCCAGCCCCAACGCCGAAATCGGCGCCCATTTGGGTGAAATCCTGTGGATGCTCGGCAACCGGGAGGAGGCGCGCCAAGTCTGGCAAGAAAGTATCAAGC
>DATIGS010000163.1:0-23627 GCA_035481425.1 Cellvibrio sp.
CAAATTGCGGCTGCATCAGAACAGCAAAGTGCGGCCACGCGTCAAATTGAAAACAATATTGATCGTATCTCGTCGGTGGCAACTCACACCGCTGAGAGTTCTAGTCGCATAACAACAAATACAGGAAATCTCGCCGAGATGGCGGCGCGCATGGCTGAGTTGGTAGGGCGTTTCCGGGTTTAATTTTTTATTGTGGTTTAACTTTTTATTCTGGGCTTTGATAATTTCGTGAGAGGAAAATCTATGAAGTCGTTTGTTGTTGCTGGTGCTTTTATCGCTTCTTGTGTTGTATCGTCAATGGCGGCAGCTGGCTGCGATAAGCCTGCTGCAAAACCGGAAATCCCGGATGCTGCCACCGTTGTGACTGCGCAAATGGTTAAAGCAAATAACGATATGAAAGCATACGTGAAAAGTATGCAGGATTATCTGGGTTGTGCCGGTCTGTCTCGTTCCGAACAAAAGAAAGAATTGGACGATCTGCAAAAGTTCGCTGAAGATTTCAACGTAGTTGTACGTGCATATAAAGCGCGCTCTGCGGGTTAAGGTAGACTGCAGGCGCTGTTGATACACCATCAGCGGCGCAATGTTGTGTTATTGCCTTCATCTCAAAAGCGAGCCTCATGTGAGGCTCGCTTTTTTTTCAAAGCGGAAATAGGCACGGGTTTGGTATTTCTGTCGCATAAAAAAACATGAAAGATATTTTCACTGTACGTTCAAAAAATAAAAACTGTTGTTAATCAACAGCTTTCCCGCCTGTAACTAAAAAATTCCTTAATCGAATATTGCCTCCTATGGTGTTTTTGTTGGGAATGCTTATCATTTGCAAAATGATTCGATTAATGGCACTTAAATTGTTAGGTGAATGGATTCAGGTGGGATCGGTAGGGAGGAATAGCTTTTTATTGCCGCAAATGAAAACAGAGCGCCAGTCGTGGAGTAGAAGATGTGTTTGGCAAGTGCTAATACATTTATCAGCAAGGATCTATCCCAAAAGGATGTTTACAAATTCAGTGATGGTGCGGGTCGCGGATATTTCGACAACTTTCACTTTAAAGGGATTTCATTTAGCCGTACCCATGGATTTGTAAATAATTTGGTTGAAATATCCAAAGCAACAGCAAAAACATTTTTAAGTATTCATATTTTTCTTGGTGCAAGCCTGGAGTGTTCCGCTGGGCATAAAATTGACCCCTACCGCGCTGATAATTTGCAAATAGAAATAACTTCCGGTGAGCCGGATGGCATAAAAAAAATTACACCTAAAAATGAAGCTTCCACTGAAATGTCGATTTTGTTGGATGAGCAGGCCTACACCGAATTAACGCGGGATAACAACTTCCCACCCGTTGATATTGACCGTTTAAATGGAAATATATTTGTTGGCGATATGGGATTGCTCCATAAAACCTTATTGCACCTCATGAATTTTCCTTATCCCATGAACCAATTTGAATATGTTGCACTGCAAGGATATTGCTATGCCGCAATTGGGGAAATATTCAATCGTTCGCTCAACGCTTTAAGTGCCGTGCCGTTGAAGTTGGGTGCGGCTGAGCGAATCAAATTGTTGATCGATTCCGATGTGAAAAGTAATCAAACCATTCGCCAATTGGCGAATATCTCCGGTACCAACGAATGTTATTTGAAGAAGGAATTTAAAGCGCTGACCGGATTCAGCATCATGGATTACCGCCAGCGTCAGCGTATGCGCCATGCCCAAATGCTATTGGCTCAGGGCGAACAAAATATCGATGTCCTTGCTGAAAAAGTGGGTTATCAGAACACGGCACATTTTGTCAGAATTTTTCGCCGTCATATTGGTGTCCACCCGAAGGAATATCAGATTTCAGGTGAGCAGGCACGATGACTGTTAGTGAAATTTTCCGTCCATCAGTTACTAAGGCCGCAACCAATGTGACCAAGGTAAAAATGGTCTGTTTACCGCCAGCAGGTAGCAGCGCTGCGATTTACTATCCATGGCGAAAACATATCGGCAATGATTTTGAAATTCATGCAATTGAATACCCTGGGCATGGAATAAAAGCGAAAGACGCATTAGTTGACGACCCGGCTATTTTGGCGAAACAGATCGCACAGGAAGTAAAACGCGTTGGCGATGTTCCGGTGATATTGTTTGGTCATAGCCTCGGTGCTGCACTTTTGTGGCGGGTGTTGAAAGAACTGGAAGCTGATGCTGTGCCAATCCGCATTCTATTGGCTGTAGTGAGCGGGCGACCAATGCGGGAGTTTCTTCGCGGGCCGAAAAACCGGCATCTGATGGCGCAGGACGAATTCATTCGTGAGATAAAAAAATACAACAATTTTCCGGATGAGATACTCGGCAATCATGAGGCGCTGCAATTTTTCCTGAGAATATTCAGGAACGATTTTTTACTTAATGAAAAGATGCTAAACGATAAGGCCATGGTGACTAACATTCCCTTGGTGGCCCTATATGGGAAAGAAGATCCCGAAATAGCATCGGTAGAATCAATGGAAGCCTGGGCACCGTGTAGTAACAATTGGCAGGGCTGCTTTGGCATAAAGGGCGATCACTTTTATTTTAATAATCCGGATTCGTTAAAAGAGATGCTGGGAATAATTGAATCCTGCAGCAAAAAAATGCTTGGGTGTTCAATGTAGTTTGAACAGTAGATGTCCTCCGTTTTGATATTGTATTTTGAATCACAGGAAATGAATTGCTATGCAAAGTATCGCTGAAAATAAAGCCATGGATTTTTCCCATGGCAAGCAAGAGCCTACCATTCAGGAGCAAGCAAGTTTTCTAACGCGGGATTATCGTCTGCTGGCATCCAATCCAATACATTCGATCAGGGTGCCCGCTGCTAATCGCGCTGAGCTCAATACGCAGATCAAGGCAGCCTTCAAATCGGCAGGCAATATGCCGGGTTGTAACCCTATTTTGGTTGGTGCGATTCCTTTTGATACGCAAAAGCCATCTTCATTATTCGTTTATCGCGACCATGAAAAGCACGTTCATTCCACGAGTGCTGATTATCAGCAGAGCCAGAAGGCCAATCGTGTCGATATTGAGAAAATTGTGCGTGTTGTTGATGAGGCGGCCTTTCAGCAAACAGTTAATGCAGCACTGAAATCTATTACCTGCGGTGAATTGGAAAAGGTAGTTTTATCCCAATCCCAATCGCTGCAATTTAAAAGTGAGTTGGATACCCATTTATTGTTACAGCATCTGCGCGGTTACAACCCCAATGCTTATGTGTTTTCAGTGCCGGTTGGATTGGATTCCGTTTTTCTAGGCGCTAGCCCGGAACTGCTACTGTCAAAACGTGATAGGAAGGTGGTAAGTAATCCACTTGCAGGGTCTATCCCCCGCAGCCAGGACACTAGTGTCGACCAGGTGAAATCAAACGCGTTGCGGAAATCTGTAAAAGATAATTACGAGCATCGCATTGTGGTGGATAGCATTGCGCAAAAAATTGCGCATCATTGTGTAGAGCTGGCAATTAGTGAATACCCTCACGTGTTGGCGACTAACACTATGTTGCATTTATCTTCTACGGTGCGAGGGTATTTGCGCAGTGAAGCGCCTGATGCGCTCAATATTGCGTTGGATTTGCATCCAACTCCTGCAATATGCGGGACGCCCACTGCTGCTGCCAAAGATTTTATTTTGCAGAACGAAGGTTACGACCGCGGCTTTTATGCGGGCCTGGTTGGCTGGATGGACGCCCACGGCAATGGTGATTGGGCGGTATCCATTCGTTGCGGTCAGCTAACTAACCGACAACTGAATGTCTTCGCCGGTGCTGGCGTGGTCGTTGGTTCAGATCCGCAGGCGGAATGGATTGAAACTGAATCAAAATTAAAAACGTTAATGAATATTTTTAGTCTTCAGTAATCGAAAAATAAAAAACATTTTTTAATTACACCGCAAGGTGAATGGCATAACAACATTTGTTGTGCCACGGGTTCGTTTTATCTTTTTTTGGCTATCTAGCCCAATAAAAAACGGAGATTTTTCATGGTTCTCACGACGGATGTTGCAGGGCATGTTCTGCAAATTCTCAATATCGATAGCGCAGGCATTGCCGAGGATGCAAACCTGCTGGAGTTCGGGCTGAACTCACTTGCGCTCATGCAACTCGTGGATTTATTCAGGGCAAAATACAGCAAAGCATTGGACTATACCGATTTTGTCATGGCGCCCTCCGTCGCCGAGTGGACTGCATTGCTAAACCAGGCGCTTGCACAAAAGCACGAAGCGACAATTGCGGATAGCGGCTTGGAAGCACCGGATACGCATAACAATATCGAGGTTCCTCTGGCCGATATGCAGTACGCCTATTGGTCAGGTCGGCAGGCCGACAATGTGGGCGCACATCTCTATGTGGAATTCGATGGAAAAAATATAGATGTACAGCGTCTGCAATACGCGGTTGATGCCATTTTTGCGCGGCATGGAATGCTGCGCGCACAAGTGTCTGATGATGGTCGCCAAAGTATCTGCAAGTTTGAGCCAGGAAAGGGATTGTCGCTGGATAATTGCACGCATTTGCAAGCGGGGGATATCGACCAATTTCTTGCGCACAAACGTAAACGCATGAGCCATCAGTTATTGGCGATTGCTAGCGGCCAAGTGGTGGACATTAGCCTGACACTGTTGCCAGCCAGGCGCCATCGCTTGCATATCGATATTGATATGGTGGCAATAGATCCGCATAGTTTTTTAATTTTGGTGGAAGATTTGGCGCTCGCCTATCAAGGGGAGTTACCTGATGTGCCCGTTGATAGTTCAGATTTTTTTAATTATCTGGAATTGCAGGCGCAGGACGCGGAGAAAAAAGCCCAAGCTGAATCCGACAAGGTCTGGTGGCATAAAAAACTATCGGCGATGCCCGCATTACCCCAGCTGCCGCTATTGCCCCATGGATTAAGAACGTCGGTGTCCAGCACCGGCTTTTCTTGTCATCTGGAGCGCGACGAATCGCGTTCCCTTGCGGCAATTGCGCAGGAGCAGAACTGCAGCCTTACCGCGGTATTGTTGGGCGTTTTCTCTATTGTATTAGCACGCTGGTCGGCTGAGCCTCACTTCCGTTTGAATTTCCCGTTATTCAAGCGCAAGCCCTATGTAGCCAATACCAATTCCCTGATAGGGGATTTCACCACCTTTGTGTTGCTCGATATTCACCAGGACGATTCGCAATCTTTAGGTGAACTTTTTAAAGCAATTGATCAGGAAATTTCGGTCACTAGTGCACATGCTGCCTATGCGGGTGTGTCTCTGCTGCGCGATCTGTCGAAAAAGTCCCATGCCAATGAAATAGCGCCCGTCGTGTTTACCTCGGGAATTGATGTGGGTGAATTATTTTCACCTGCGGTCTTAACAACATTGGGGCATCCAACCTGGTGTATTTCTCAAGGACCAAAAGTTGATCTGGATGTACAGGTTGCACTTTGTAATGAGCAAGTTTTTATTAATTGGGATGTGCGCCTGGACGCTTTCAAAGGCAACTCGGCGAGCGATATGTTCGCTGCCTATATCGCTGCATTAAAGCAGTTGGCAGAAAAACCATTGGTGTTGATGAAGCCCTGCAATCAAGTGCTGCAGGAACAAACGCTCGCTACTGTGGAACCTACAAAGGCAGTGGCAATGCAGGAGCGGTTGTGTAAAAGAATAAATGAAGCATTGCAAATATCATCTGATAAGACCGCGTTGGTCATCGGCAACCGGGCGACCAGTTACCAGCAATTGGATATGTTGCAAACCAATGTATGCGCTAATTTGCGGCGCGCTGGTGTTGATGCCGAGAGTAAAATCCTGCTGGTAGTCGATCAGCCGGAGTCTGTTTCGATAATGATTGCATTATTAGCGGCGGGCATTTGTTTTATTCCTGTGACCGCCGACTGGGTCGCCAGGGTTGAGCAAGAGGAGTTAAATTGCTGGCTGGCAGAATTGGGCTGCAATTTTGCGATTGGTGCACAGGCATTTGCCGTTGCAAAAACCAGTTTCAGCTATATGGATTTGGCAAAACCTTTTGTGGGTATCGATAACACCTGTGCCGACTTCCAAACTGGTTTTCCGGGCCAGCCTAATCCGGTCTCTTATTTTGGTGTTGTGGTCGACGAAAGCAACCGCATTTCTGTCGAGCCGATTTTGCGCTCCCAGCTTGAGCAAAAGATTGATGCAATTTGCCTCGCGACGCACTTGGAAAAAAATCATACCTGCTTGTTGTTATCCGATCTTGCCAGTGGGAATTCAATTGCTGGAATTGCCAGTGCACTAATCACCAATGCAAAATTAATTGCGATTGAATCCCTGTTTGCTACCAATTCCCAGCATTGGCGCGCGCTTATTAAAGCGCAAGCCGTTACGCATTTGTTTGCGCCTAATGCCCGTATGTCAGCATTGCTCCGTCAGGCTCGGGTGGGTGAATTGGATTCACTGACACATTGTCTCATTGACGGGGCAGGATTATCGCCAGGTGCGGTAAAAATCCTCCGGAAATTGCAGGATTCTGCTCAGCTTTTGTTGTGTATGGATTGGAATTGCAGTGGGGCTTTCACGATTTTTAATGCCGCTGATGCTGAACAAACCTGCGGTAAATTAACGTATCTTGCTCATCGTCCGGTTGCTGGTTATGAATTTAAAATTGTCGATGCTCGCGGACATGTATGTCCCGAATGGGTGGATGGCGAATTGTGTGTTGCCACCCAAACACAGGTTGAATTTGGCGGTTCTGGCAACGCGCAGCAATGGATAGATGATCAAGGCTTTGTATGGCTGCGTACCGGAAAATTTGCGACTCGTATTGCTTCATCCGATCTGGTTTTTTCAATAAATAATTCCTGGCTTATCGACAGGCAGGGATACCGAATTTCTTCACACGAGTTGACGAGCGTTATCGCCACAATTGATGGCGTGTACGAATCAGTTTTGATTCCACGCGAGCAAACTAGCCAGGGTATTGCCCTGGCGGTAGTTCCGGATGACGCGCTGGTGGACTTGAACCATATCAAGCGTGAGCTGGGCGCCCGCTTGCCCGCCAACTTTATTCCCGAGCCTGTTTTCCTGATCGATGAGTTACCACTTGATCGCTCGGGCCACATCAATAAAGGCGAATTAAATACGCATTTCCAACAAGCACTGACAAATGCCTCTGCACAGAGCGAGGCTGCGCTGGTGCAGGCCAGCGCACTTGAACGCACGGTTATTTACATTTGCGCGCAAATTATTGGTATGCCGAGCGATGAGCTCAGCGCCGTGGACGATTTCTTCGAACAGGGTGGCGATTCGCTCCTGGCGACGCACTTAACTGCACATCTTAATCAATATTTCCAAGGTGCCAACCTTACGGTTGTTGACGTATTCAGTTTGCGCTCGCCTGGAAATTTGGCAGAGCTTATCGATGGCAATTTGCCCGCTACGGCAAACCAAATTGCAGAAGTATTTTTAGCTGTTATTGAGGGTGAATAATGAGCCTGATCGAATTATCTCTATTGGAAAATGCAACTGCCGATGCAACACAGCAGCGCCAGCCACTAACCCCCATGCAGCGCGCCTATCTCACCGGGCGCAGTGATCAGGTCCCCCTGGGTGGCATCCCTATGCATGATTTCCGCGAATTCCGCGGCTCTTTCCTCGTGCAGGATCTCACGCGTTCGGTTAACGAAGCCGTTAATCGATATGCCTGCCTGCGGACAATTATTGATGAACACCAATTGGTCCAATATATTGTTGATGCTAATTCGGCCAGGGAACTTGCCAAAAAGAATATTCAAGTAATTGATCTTTCCATTTATGACCATCAGGAGGCCGATAATCGCCTGGACCGGATTCGGAAACAATATCGCCAGCAAATGCATTCGCTGGATGCGTTTCCCTGGACAATTTGTTTGGTGCAAATGCCGATAGTCTCGACAGGGCCGCTGCCTGATTCCGTTGTTTTCTCCAGCATTGACGGATTGATTCTGGATGGTTTTTCCGTCACCCAAATATTGGGCGATATTTTTTCGGGCGAAATTAATGCGCGCGCAGCTGTTGTTAATGCCAATGAGAATAATGAGGCCTCAGTAAATAAAAACTCAGCCTATTTTGAAAACCGGGACGCCGACCGGGATTTTTGGAAACAAAAACTTGCCTCAATCGGCGAGGTGAACCAATTGCCCTGGAAGCAGGATCTGGAATCGATCAAGCAATCGGATTATTGCCGTTACGGGATTAGCGTAAAAAAATCCGATTGGAATAATCTCTCGCGTTTGGGTTTTAAACATCGCTTGATGCAAAACGCATTGCTATTAACCCTTATCAGCGAAGTGCTCGCACAATGGAGTGAAAATGGCGAATTGGCCCTGTCGTTGCCTATTTCAAATTCATCGCTCAATGGTGTGCCGGGAAACAGTTCTTCCTTTATTGTGGTGAGCCACAGTGAGCAGCAGTCGCAACCTTTTGTGCAAAAAGCCCTGGCGATGCAGCGTCAAATTCTCCTGGCAATGGATCACGCCTCATTTTCTGGCATTGAGCTTGGAAAATTGATGGTGCAACAAACATCGAAATTAATTTCGCTGCCCATTGCGTTGACCAATGGATTGAGTTGGCCCAATCAATATGGCGCAGGCACCAGACTGGTAGATGGAATAACCCGTACACCCCAATTGGCATTGGACATACGCATCACCAGTAATGAGCAAGGTGATGTATTAATTGATTTGGATTACGCGACGGCGGCATTAAGTGGGGCAGTGGTAAAAGCCGTGGCCGATGCGATCAAGCAGCGCATTCATGAAATCGCGCTGCTCCCGGATCTTGCCAATGTTGCCGATGTGCAAATTAAAGCAATTGAAGAGCCGAAAAAAGAGTCCGCCAGTGAGCGGGATTTGGAGGGATATACCAATTTCCTGCAACAAATGTTTCAGCATCTGTTTGTTGAACCTCTGTCCAAGGCTGCATTGATCCATGGCGACAAGGCTTATAGTTATAAAGAGGCGGGCGAGGCCATTGCCAAAATTATTCATCACCTCGAATCAATCGGAATGGTAAAGGGCAACGTGGTTGCCATTTGTTTACCAAAAAGTGCCGAGCATGTTTTCGCGACCTTTGCCTGCGCGTTAGCCGGCTATATTTGGCTGCCAATTGATATGGATTCACCCGAGGAGCGGCTACAGTATTTGCTTGCTAATAGCGAAGCGGATCTGGTGATTTGCAATAAAACGTTTTCATTTCCGCGCACTGAAAATATCCACACAATTCTCGCTCATGATGTTCCCAAAATAGCCCCGCGGGAATATCCGATCACTGCAGAGCCAGCTTATTATTTGTATACATCCGGCAGCACTGGTAGGCCCAAGTGTGTGGTGTTGAATAATCTCGCTACTAATAACGTGTTGCGTTACAGCATCGAGCATTGGAATTTATCGGCAAGCAATGTCCACTTGGCGGCTACACCTTTCCATCACGATTTATTTATTTTCGATGTGTTCACGCCTTTTGTGGTGGGCGGCACTCTCGTAGTTCCAACTGAAACCGAGAATAAAAGTGCAGCGGATTGGGCGAAACTGGTTGCGCGTCACTCCGTGAATGTGTGGAGTGGAGTGCCCGCTATTATGGACATGTTGCTCGCCGCTGCAGAGCCGCACCAATTATCCACACTGCGCGTGATTATCCAGGGCGGCGACTATGTAAAGCCTTCGGTAATTAAACACTTGCGCAGCATTTTGCCTTCCGCACATTTGTCTTCCATTGGTGGGCCGACTGAAACCACCATCTGGAGTATCTGGCACGACATTACTGAACGGGATGTCGATGTAATTCCCTATGGTACTTCTGTGCCAAATAATAGGTATTACATTCTCAATGAGCAGAATCGTCATTGTCCTGATTGGGTGACCGGCACGATTTGTATGGCGGGTGCAAATCTTTCCAATGGATATTTAATGGATGGTGTGTTGGAAATGAAAGATTTTGTCACGGTTACCAGCGCCCAGGGCAATGAGCTGCTGGTATTTAAAACCAGTGATAAAGGATATCTGCGTGACGATGGCGAGATCATTATTGTCGGTCGCAAAGAGGGCTACCTGAAAGTGAGAGGCGTAAGGATTGCCTCTGCGGAAGTGGAAGCGGCATTGCGAAAAATTCCAGCAATAAAAGATGCGGCCGCGTTTACCTGTGTCAATCCGGTGTATGAAGGTAATGAATTGGTTGCGGCTTATATCACGCATCAACATGAAGATATTAGTGTTAAAGAATTCCGGCGGCATTTACAAGGCGTGTTACCCAATTCCCATGTGCCATCGCGTTGGCTAAAACTGGATGCCTTTCCGTTAACCAGGAATCAAAAGGTTGATCGGAAAGCCTTAGCTGAACTTGCGACCAAAAAAATCTATCAAGGTTACTAGCGTGTGGTTGTCGGCCTTGTTTGTTGAAAATGTTATTCGATCAATAGGTAGTTCTGAATATGTTAAATGCAGAAGGAATTTTAAGTGCAGATAAATTGTCTGCATTCAAATCCAGGCTCCAGCAATTGGGCTTGTTGGCAGAAAATAATGGCGCGGATACACAACAAGAAAACGCCCTCCACGTTAACGGGCCTGGAGTATGTTCCCCCACTGAAGAGCGGGCATGGATGCTCCACCAGCAAGATCCGCTTTCGGCGGCAGGTCCTTTTGTATCGGCATTCAGGCTTGTCGGCGAGTTGGATGTGACGCGGTTGGAAGCGGCTATCCACCAACTGTTTAGCGCGGATTCCAATCTCAATTTACGTTTTGTATTAAATGAAGCGGGTGAGTTAACCAAACAACATAGGCCAGAGGATGCTGCACCAGTCGTGCTGCACAAGGTTAATTCGATCAATGAGGCGATCAATTATTTATTGCTTGCACAGCAGCGCCCAATGGATTTACAGCACAAAGCTGCCATCCAGTTTTTCTTATTGCCGTTCGCGGCGGATGAGATGGTGCTGGGTATCCTCGGACACCATATTTTGTTGGACGATTCCGCATGGCAGCCAATTTTTACACGGCTCAGTCAGCTCTATGATCCCCATACAAAACCTACAGGCAATACAGGTTCATTTTTCCAGATTGCGCCCGTGGATACGCAAGTCGCTATCCAACATTGGGCGAAGGAATTTCCAAACGGTCTGCGCAAAAGTGAATTGCCTTTATGGTTGCAAGCCAATTCATCACCCCTTGTGATTGAACATTTTGATAAAACAAATGCATTTGCAACTGCATTTACCGCCAAGCGTTATCAGGCGCGTATGTCGGCTGCCAACCTGACTGTGTTGGCCAGTCGCGCACAGGTTTCGGTCTTTCACGGTTTGTGTGGATTATTCGGAATTTATTTATCGCACTTGCTGGGGCAATCGGCGGTGACACTGCTTTTTCCTACGGTTGGCCGGGGCGGAGTTCAGAAGCTGAATGCAATTGAACCCAGCTCCAATGTGCTACCGGTTTTGATTGAAGCATCTTTTACCAGCCTCGACGATGCGCTGGTTCAAGTCAGGAATAAAGTATTGCATGCAACTGCGCACAATATTCCGTTTGAGCAAATACTCACTGCCACCAAAAGTGCCCGCAACTCGCTGCCGAATTTACTTATTACCGAGTTTGTAGATTCGTCGCATTTCCTTCAACTACCCGGTATCGCAATAAGCCATTTATCCGTGCCACCAATCGGTTCTGATTACGATTTGATTCTGGCATTCCAACAGCACAGCAATGAGGCAATCACCCTGGAACTGACCACCGGGAAATTTGTATCGCCAGTCGTGGGTGCAACCTTGTTGGAAAATTTCATTCGCTTTATTGAAACTCATAATCCCCAGGTGATTCCGACCTGGAACAATAGCAATGCTGCACATCTATTGCACGATAGTCTGCATGCAAGTGAAGGTAACGCAGCCGGAAATAATTCAGCGGAGAATTTCGCTGCGGTTAGCGATGATATAGATCTGGATTTAGCTGAGTGCATCCTTAGTGAGTTTAAAACCATCCTCGGAATGCCGGAGCTGGAAATCCACGATGACTTTTTTGAGTTTGGCGGTCATTCATTGTTAGCGACACGAGTTATCGGAAAACTAAAAACCGTACATGGAGTTGAGGTTAGCATTGCAGACTTTTTCAATGCCTCTACTGCTGCGACTTTATCCGGTTTCGCATTACGCTCGCTTGATAACATTGGAATTGGCGATTTACAGGTGCCACCGGATAGTGAATCAATTCCCGCATCATTGCTGCAATCTGCCTATCTCCCGGATGCCAATTTTGGCGCGGATACCATATTCAATATTCCTTTTGCCCTGCGTTTTTCCCAACCAGTGGATGAAGCCGCGTTTCGCCATGCTTTTGAAGCCGTTATTTTCCGCCACCAGACATTGCGAAGTTTATTTTTGATGGGAAGTGATGGGAAATTATTGCAGCGGATCATTCCCGTTGGTGAAGTAGCCAATTATGCGTGGTTTGATTTCTCTATTAACCAGGTCAGCGAAGATGTGGAAAACGAATTACAACAGCAGACAAATTATTCGTTTGACTTGCGCAAGGAATTTCCTATCCGCGTAAGGTTCTTCAAAGATGAAAACAATGGGCAGGTATTATCAATCTTGCTGTATCACATGTCATTTGATGAGTGGTCCGCAGGTATCTTAATTGAAGAAGTGTTCCATGCGTATCGCAGTTTTGTGCAGGGCAAGGAACCCGTCTGGAATTATGTTCCTGCGCAATATAAAGATTTTGCGATAGCGCAAAGTCGCTCCGGGGTAATCGAGCAACAACTGCCGTACTGGTTAAACTATTTGGGAAAAATTCCGCAAGCCAAACCCATTTTTCAAACAAGCCAGCAGGATTTGACGGTGTTAGATGAGGTGGATGTAACTGGCTCCTACGTAGATTTTTCGATTAGCGAAAGTGAATTTACAGGATTGTCGGTATTGTCAGCCGCGCATCATTGCTCACTGTTCCACGTTATTTATGCTGCGATCGCTATGGGCTTGTATTTCGTCGGTGCCGGCAAAAAAATACTCATTGGAACTTCTATTTCTGGCCGTGAAAATCCGCTATTCCATGACACTATTGGTTTCTTCACCAACGTGGTTATGCATCACACCGAGTTGACCGAGGAATTACACGTTGACCAGCTGCTGCACCAGGTGCGCGACCGAATTATCGCGGCAGCGCCTTACTCTGAAATTCCTTTTGGCATAGTTGAGCAACGGGTTTCATTACAGCCGCTTCGCTCGGCGCTGGATAATTTGTGCGAAATCTATTTGCAATTTCACCCGCTTAACCAGTTTAACGAAGAATTGGTACTGGATGATGGTAGATGCATCCAATTCAAATTACTTGAGCCGCCGCGCAACACTTCCAAATTTGGATTGCACTTTGAGGTTTACGAACAGCTCAGCGCATCAGGGCGCAGTATTCGCGGCGTGATTAATTATCGCTGCCGGCATTACAACGCTACGCAAATAAAAATCATCCAGGATGTTACCCAACACATATTGTCTTGCCTCGGCCAGATGGGCGAGCGCGGGGATAATCTGAGTGTGCGTGACCTCAGGCGGCAACTGGGCGCGTTGATGTAACCCAATGCAACCTTGACTAAACCTATGACCAGAATCATGGCGGCAACTATGAATATCCAAAACACCAAAAATATGGGCGCATTATCGAGTCAGGAATATACGCCTTTCCCGCGCGAGCGCGCTGATTTTTATGAGCAGATGGGTTGCTGGGGTAATGAAAACCATATCCAATTTTTATATCGACTGAAGAATGAATATGGAAGAAAAATAGCAATTATCCAGGGCGACTATTCCTTGAGCTATGAAGCGCTTTATGCGCGTGCTGAATTATGTGCTCAGCAGCTTGCATCTGCGGGGATTAAATCCGGCGATTTTGTTGTGCTCCAGTCTGCCAACGTGAGTGAATTTTTTGTTGTACTTTTTGGATTGTATTTTATTGGCGCACGACCGGTGTTTTGCCTTAATGGGCACGGTGCGGCCGAGGTGGAAGGAATCGCGCGCAATAGCGGTGCGGTTGGCTATATAAAAATCAATTCGCTAAAAGAAACTGAGGATGTCCACGATATTTGCAACCAGTTTTCGCAGCCCAATTTTTCACTTTGGTTTCGCGCTACGATTGTGAGCGATGCTGGACATAATACCGCTACTTTCCCTGGCAGTTGGACTCTTTCCTGCGCCGGAAGAGATTTGGCTGATGGGCAGTTGCAAGTGTCTGCCGAAAATTCCAGGAGCCTCGCGTTTTTGCAATTGTCGGGTGGTACCACTGGTACACCTAAACTTATCCCGCGCACCCATGCCGATTATCTTTATTCAGTCGACCTGAGTGCAAAAGTCGCGCGCCTGGATGCCTACACAAAAATATTGATTGTCCTTCCGGTGATGCACAATTTCACCATGAGCTCCCCCGGTTTTCTCGGCGCATTTTCAGTCGGCGCGACTGTAGTGCTGGCTGCAGACCCAACCCCTGGCCATTGTTTTTCGTTAATCGAACAGCATGCAATTAACCAGGTTTCCCTGGTGCCTTCTTTAGCGGGGCTATGGGCGCACTCGCCCTTGATTGGCGCCTATGACTTGAGCAGTTTGCAGGTTATGCAAGTCGGCGGGGCGAAATTGCAGCCCGAACTTGCCACAGAAATTTACGCTCGCCTGGGCGTGAAATTGCAACAGGTTTATGGCATGGCAGAAGGATTAGTGAATTTCACATCGCTTGATGACGACCGCGATATTTGTATCAACACCCAGGGAAAACCCTTATCGCCTTACGATGAAATTGCCATTGTAGATGAGCAGGGCGCGCCGGTTACACAAGGTGTGGTCGGGCTGATTACCACGCGTGGGCCATATACGATTAATGGCTATTACCATGCGCCCGAGGTTAATGCGCATAGCTTTACCGCAGATGGTTTTTATATCACTGGCGATCTCGGCTTTAAAGATGAGTTCGGCAATATCACGGTTACTGGCAGGCAAAAAGAATTGATCAATCGCGCTGGCGAGAAGATTACACCGAGCGAAGTCGAAGCGCTGATTTTGTCCCATCCCCAGGTGCGGGATGTAACGGTTATTGGTGTGCCCGACAAATTGTTGGGCGAGCGAATCAAAGCGCTGATTATTCTGCATGAGATGGAAGCGGTTATTACGCGTAAGGATATTGTCGATCATTTACATAAACGTGGCATTGCCCAATTCAAAATTCCCGACGACATCGACTTTGTAAACGATTTTAAATACACCCATGTCGGCAAGGTGAACCGACGCCAGTTGGTTAGCGCATAAACTTCGAGGTACGGAAGGAGATTCTCATGCATTTTGACGATGAAATTATTTATGACCTGGTAGGTGTAGGCGTAGGCCCGTTTAATTTAGGGCTCGCCTGTTTAACGCAGCCGCTTACTGAATTGAAAACCATTTTTTTTGAGCAGAAGGATGGTTTCGATTGGCACTCGGGAATTATGCCGGAATGGAGTACGTTGCAAATTCCATTCATCGCGGACCTGGTTAGCTTTGCTGATCCTGTCAGCCGCTTTTCATTCCTGAATTATTTAAAACAGAAAGGAAATTTATATCAGTTCTATATCCGCGAGAATTTTTACATCCTGCGTTCCGAATATAACCAGTACTGCAAATGGGCGGCGGATCAATTGAATAATTTGCGTTTTGGTTCGCGTATTGATTCTATCAGCCTGGATGATTATTCCGGTTGCTACCGCGTGAGTGGCGTTAATCGCAATAATCACCGCTTTGCGGTGCTCGCCCGCAATCTGGTGTTGGGTACCGGGACTACGCCGGTGGTACCTGACTTCTGCCTGGATTTTGTTGGCAAGGTAAAGTTGGGGGCAAATTATATTCACCATAAGGAGGAGTGCCAGAAGACCCGTTCCATTACAGTCGTGGGCAGTGGCCAGAGCGGAGCGGAAATTTATTACGATCTGTTGATGGATGCTGATAAATATGGCTACCAATTAAATTGGATCACCCAGTCGGACCGTTTTTTTTCGATGGACCTGGGTAAATTGACCCTGGAGTTTACCTCGCCCGATTACACTGACCACTTTTTCTCATTGTCGCCGGAAAAGCGCGACCAGATTATTGAATCGCAAGGCGTGTTGTACAAAGGGATTAATTTGAGCCTGGTGAATAATATTTATGACTTGCTCTATATAAAATCACAAAAAGATAATTTCAAAACGCGGCTCTTGCCATCAACTCGCCTGGAAAGCGTGCATAGGTCCGGTGACGGATTGGAATTGCAGCTCAGGCAAGTCAATTCACAGAAAACGTTTTCGCTAAATACCGACACCATGATTCTGGCTTTAGGCTATCGCTACCAGTTACCAGACTTCGTCAGCGGGATTCTGCCTTTGCTTAATCGCGATCAAAAAGGGCAATTACAATTGCATAGAAATTACAGTGTTAATAATAAGCAGAACGTATTTGTGCAAAACGTTGGCCTACACTCCCACGGTATATCCGTTAATGACTTGGGAATGGGGTGTTATAGAAACTCAATCATTATCAACAAAATTGTCGGGCGCGATGTGTACGGTGTTGAGTCGCGCATTGCTTTCCAGGAATTTGCAGTTGCCTGACGTTGGTTTAATAAGTCATTAATTATTTTTAAATTTTTTGATCGATTATTGGTTGTTAAATGAAACATCTTTCGCAATGTCTGCCTGAACGATACACCAGGGTCATTAATAGTAATACCTACGGAGTGCGTTCGCTGCGTTACCCGGCTGATCTTTCTCTTCTGCACCGTTGGATGAATACGGAGCATGTTATCCAGCAGTGGCAAATGAATAAGCCACTGCATGAAATTGCCACGTTTTTGGAAAAAATGTTGGCGGACGATCATCAGCGGCTTTACCTGATTTTATTAGGCGAGACTCCCGTCGGCTATCTGGAAATATATGAATGCCATCGGGATAGGCTAGCCCGCTATTACCAATCCTCCACGGATGATATGGGATGGCACTTGCTGTTTGGCGAGACCTGGTTCGAAGGGCACGGTCACCTTCGCCCGGTGCTTGCAATGATCAATCATTTTATTTTTGACTCGCTGCCAAAAACTGAACGGATTTTATTCGAGCCGGATAGCGGTGTGGCAGCGTTCAAGCGCGTATCGCCAGACCTGGCTTACGAGGAGATTGGTCGGCTGGCTTTTCCTGAGAAGGACGCGACTTTGTATGCTTGCGAGCGGAAAGATTTTTTCACATTAATGGAAACCACTATTTCATAAATCGGGGAAGCTATTTTTATGAAATTATTTGCAAATACCTACGCCGCTATTTTAAAGCTGGCTTTGCCTTTGATTTTTATCCAGCTTTGCCAGGCAACACTGGGTTTGGTTGATACTATGATTGCTGGCCGCTATAGCTCTGTTGATCTGGCAGCGGTGGGGCTGGGCAGTAACCTGTGGACGCCGCTGTTTATTTTATTTACCGGTGTGCTCTATGTGTTGGTGCCCAAGCTTGCCCATGCATTCGCGTTAGGTAATTTCGCTCAGGTTACTAATTTATTTTGGCGGGGTCGCCAATTGGGTGTGTGGTTGTCGGTGGTTGGTTTTTTGCTGGTTAATATTTTCGCATGGTTGTGTCCGCTGCTTATCGCCGATCTCCAGGTCGCACAAATTTGTAAACATTATTTGCATTACATAGCATTCGGGTTTCCCGGTCTGGTGTATCTGTTGTTGTACCGGTTTGCCTGTGAGGGCAGCAGCAAATTATTTCCGGTGATGGTAACTTCCGTTTTACTGCTGGTTTTTAATGGGTTGTTGAATCTGGTCTTCGTTTATGGATGGGGGCCGGTGGAGCCAATGGGCGGAGCGGGCTGCGGCCTTGCAACAACGATTGCTATTTATCTCACGCTCCTGGTTACGCGATGGCTCACGCGGCGCGCGGTTCCGCAAATACATGCGCAAACAAATACTCAACTGAATATTACGCAAACAACTCCTGTGCGTTTGCTGCTTGAAGGTTTGCCAATTGGTATTGCATTGGTTGTAGAGGTGTTGGCAATTGTTACCCTCGCGTTTTTTGCGGCTTCACTGGGTGTTGAAATTATTGCGGCCCATCAGATCGCTATTAATATCGCGATGGTTTGTTTCATGGTTCCGGTCGCGTTGAGCAATGCTACGACGATTCGCATCGCGCATTTTCGCGCGCAAAATGATGTACGCAATAAAAAGTACACCGGCTGGGCGGCTATGTCTTTAGCGCTGATTTATGGTGTGGGTATAGGTTGGTTGTTGGTGATGCTCGGCACTCCTATTGTGAGTGCCTTCAGCACCGACCAGCAGGTGATCATTATTACCGCCGGCCTTATCGTGTATGTCGCACTGTTCCAATTATTTGATGCAATACAAATTGTGGCATCGGGAATTCTGCGCGGAGTAGAGCAGTTCACCAAACCTATGCTGGTTATGCTAATCGTCTACTGGATATTGGTTGTTCCAATCAGTTATCTCTTGGGTATTAAAGGCGAGGGCATCGGTGGTGTCGCACCCGGCGGAATCGAATTTATTTGGCTTGTTCTTGCGCTGGGTTTAGGTGCTGCTGCGTTAATTTTGACAAACCTTAGTCGCATCCATTTACGTTGACCCACGCATTTACGCCGACTCTTGATACCTGTGTTGGGCGTCACTCGCGTGGCGATTGCCAAGTTTCCATTCCACCGGCGCACAGCCAAACCAGCGCCTGAACGCAGCGGCAAATTTTGCGGGGTTGGCATAGCCCACCGACGCTGCCGTTTCGGTAACAGACACATTCGATTGCAGCAACACTTTGGCCCGGTTCATTCGCTGGGCCGTAAGGTATTGAAAGGGTGTGTAACCAGTTTGCCGTTTGAATAAACGGGTGAAGGTGCGCGTGTCTATATCAACCGCGCGTGCAAGTTCCGCTACTCGCAAGTCTTCATCCAGACGTTGGTTAATCAATTCCAGCACAGGTTCAAGGCGATGCTGCCTGATGTGCATTGCCGGTGTTTGCATTATCGATGCATGCGTGACAAGTGATGCGCTTTTGGCTTTGGCGGCGATCCTGTGTAGCACTAATGATAAGCCGTGATCAAAAAATGCAGAGGCGGTGCCGTGGGCTTCTGCTTCCTGCAGTAGCGCCAGCATCACGGTAGAAATCAATTCGTCATCCATCAATTGCTGGCTGGCCTGTTGCAGCGCATCGATGGAAATATTGTCGCTGTGACAAGCGGGAATATCGTCCAGGTTGAATGCGATGGCCAGCATGTCCATCTCCGGTGAAACCCCTTCCGCCGCAGGGCCGGGCAAGGCAAGTCCGACTCGCCCTGGTCGCCATACATCATCCATTTGCATGTGCGGGTTGACCCTGTGGGTCCGACCGCCACCGCCAATACACAAGCCCAGCACCGCATAGGGTTGTGCTTGCCCGACACCCGCGAACGCATCAAATTTTGCCTGGCTAATCACCACCGAACCCGTCGGGTTGGAGATAAGGCGATTGGGGCCGGGGCCGAGTTTGGAAAGCCGCGAAAAGAGCTGGTTCCGGTGAGTGATCCAGTTTGCCATTGGCGAATCCTGTCGTTTTTGGATTGGTCGTTTGTCTTTTATGGAGTGGTGCAATTTTTAGGCGACAGTACAATACCTGAGAATAATTTTCAATTGAGATGTGTTGACTTTAATTACTGTGCTGGAGACATGGCGTGCGTGTGATGCAGTGTAAAAAACCGGGTATTGAATGTTTGTTGTCGATCACGCTCATGGCGATGTGTTCGGCCGTTTTTGCCAAAGATGTTGCCAAGGATGTTGCCAAGGATGCTGCCAGGGATGGCGCCAAGGACGAAGCTCCTAAAATTGAGGAAATTACCGTCGTCGGCGAGAAGACCAGTCGCTCATTGCGCGAAACAGCCTCCAGTGTTATCGCAACAACGGAAGCAGATTTGAAGAAAATGCCGGGCGTATTTTCGACCAATACATTGTTGGACCGTATTCCCAACCTGGTATCGACCGAACCCGGCAATGATGCCCCGGCAGTGCGCGGTATAGATGGAACCGGCCCGGCGTCCGGCGCCAACGCATTTTTTGCAGGCACCCGCCCACGTTTGAATTACCAGATCGACGGTCGCACACTCGGGTTTAACGAAGCCTTATTCCAGGACACCAGCCTGTGGGATGTCAGCCAGGTAGAAGTGTATCGCGGCCCGCAAAGTACCTTGCAAGGGCGCAACTCCATTGCCGGTGCGATAGTAGTCAAGACTGCTGATCCCTCGTTTGATTGGCAGGGCAAGGCGCGGGTAATTGGTGGCGAACAATCCCAAAAGGTGGGATCGCTCGCCGTTTCTGGCCCATTGGTCGATAACCTGCTCGCATTTCGTCTCTCGGGAGATTATCAAACCAGCGATGCCTCAGTGAAATACACGCCCTATGCGCAGGATGATGATCCCGGCCTGTACCGCTCCGAAACCCTGCAAGGCAAATTGTTGTTTACGCCGACCGAGAGCATCCGCTCCGTGCTTACCATCGGTACGTTTGAAGGCAAGGCACCACAGTCCGAGCGTGTTGTCCGGCCGTTTGAAGACCGTGTTCCGCAATTTCCAAACCACCCTACGTTCCAGTCCGAGAATGATTACGGCATCTGGAATACCCGCTGGACCCTGTCCGACCTCGCCTCTATCGAACTGGATCTCTCCGGTACCGATTTCCATACCGAACGCCACGCGCTGACCGGCCAGGGGAATCTGACCATTGATGGCAACGAATATGTTGTCCAGCCGATGCTGCGCCTGGGGCAAGCTGACAACACCTTATCCGGGTTTGTGGGCGCCTACTTTTTCCGCTCTGACCAGGACGAATTTATCGATTTGTTTGGCGGCGGTACCTTTGTGGACGAGACCGACAACGACGCCATTTTCGGTGAAGGAACCTGGAAAATTAACAATGCGGTCGATTGGACCCTGGGCTTCCGCTACGAAGAGGAAGATCGTTACCGGGTCGGCGGCGCTGGCCCATTGAAAGTGAACTTCCAGGACCAGTACCAGGAGTTTTTGCCCAAATCGACACTCACCTGGCACACCAGCAGTGACTGGACCTTAGGGGTGACTGTGGGGCGGGGTTACAACGGCGGTGGTGCAGGGATTACCTTCAGCCCACCGTTTGTGGCTTATACCTATGACCCGGAATTCGTCTGGAACTACGAAGGTTTTGCCCGCACCCTGTTGCTGGATGGACGCATGGGGTTAACCACCAATGTGTTCTACAACGAATTTGAAGATATGCAGCTGCCGTTCAACCTGGGGGTTAACTCCAGCGTGATTCGCAATGCAGAGCGCGCAAGCACCTATGGTCTGGAAGCAGGGATCGATTACAACTTCTCGTCTTCCGGCAGCCAGGTGTTCATGAATGCGGGTTTGCTGCAAACCCAAGTGGATCGCTATAACGATCCGACCGTGGAGGGCAAAGACCTGCCGCGTTCGCCGGCGTTTTCGCTGGATGCCGGATTTACCTTGGTGCCCATCGAACGATTGGAATTCACCGCCGATGTGCGTTACTCCGATGCCTATTATTCGGACGCAACCAATACCCCGCGCGGCAAAATCGACCCTTATTCGGTAGTGAATGCCCAGTTGGCTTACAACTGGCCCAAGACCCGGATTTTCCTCTCGGTGCGAAACCTGTTGGATGACGATAGCGAGGTCTCCATCCTCACCGGCGCTACCCCCGCTGCTGATGGCGCCACCCTGTTGCAGCCTCGTCGCGTGTCGGCGGGAATTGAAATCGAGTTCTAATGCCAATTGAATTTAATGCCAATTGAAATCGGGTGCTAACGCCTATGACTAACTCACGCAGCTCCGTCCGCACCTGGTATCTGGTCCATAAATGGTCGAGCCTGATTTGCATGGTGTTTATGTTGATGCTGTGTATAACGGGATTGCCATTAATCTTCCACGCTGAAATCGATGAGCTCACCCGGCCAACACAGTTATCGACGGATGTGGACCCCGATGCGCGCGCCAGCCTCGACCACATAGTCAAACAGGCGCGTGCAGAAAAGCCGGGTTGGCCGCTGATCTTCCTCGCCTGGAACGAGGACGAACCTATAGTGCGCGCGATTCTCGGCCCGACTATGAAAGCGGGGGAGGGCGAGGCCCATATCATCTCCTACGATACGCGCACCGGTGAACGGATCATGACCCCGCCCTCGAATGAGGGCGTGATGTATTTCATCCTCGACCTGCACGGCAGCATGTTGATGGGGTTACCCGGCGCTTTGTTCCTGGGGGTTATGGGGCTGTTGCTGGTGGTATCGGTCGTATCGGGCATAGTGGTGTATGCGCCGTTTATGCGGAAATTGGCGTTTTCGACGGTGCGCAGGGAGCGCGGGCCGCGCGCCAAATGGCTCGATATCCACAATGTGACTGGCATAGTCACGGTGATATGGCTTCTGGTGGTGTGTATCAGCGGCATTATCCTGACCCTGATCAAACCCATCACCGGCGTCTGGCAGCGCGATCAACTGGCGGCTATCGCTGCGCCTTATCATGGCATGCCCTTGGTCGAGCATCCGGTGTCGCTCGATTCGGTGATGGCGACTGTGTATAAAGAAGTGCCCGACGCCGATGTGTCTTTTGTGTCCTGGCCCGGTAGTCCCTATGCCACACCGCATCATTTCACGGTCGCTTTACGTGGCGATACACCGCTCACTGAACGTCTGATTACCATCGCCATGGTCGATGCAGAATCGGCCGAATTAACCACGCTCGAGAAGACACCCTGGTACCTGACCGTCGTCAACTTGTCTGTGCCCCTGCACTTTGGCGATTACGGCAGTTGGCCGCTGAAAATTATCTGGGCACTGCTCGATATAGCCGCCATAGTCACCCTCTGGTCAGGTATTTACCTATGGCTAAGGCGCCCGCCTGTGCGTCTACCGAACACGGTCGGGGTTGAACCCGGCCGCCAACCCACCTTACCGCTCAAGGAGGCGAAACCATGAAAAAATTAACTGCCAAGCGAGTGAGAAGTACGCGTGAGATTTTTTTCTGGCCGATGATAATTAACATTATTTGTCTGATCGGCGTATTGGCGGCGCTTATTGGTGACAACTGGTGGGACGTATTGTCCTGGTTGACCTTGGGGGTTCCATCGATTTGGTTGCTATTGATCATTACCCCATGGCCAAACCGCTTCTTTGCCTGGATCGATGGTTCTTTATCCAACCGCAGTGCGATTGGAAATGAGCAGGAATTAAACTGTCGGGATTAGTTTTGCTCTAGGGCATCCCATCGCAGCAATAGTTACCTTCTGAAAAGCCCACGTAATGTGGGCTTTTTTGTTGTTCTAATTCTCGTTTTGCTACTTTTCTACACGCCTCGGATTGACGGAATGTCGTTTCATACAGCAGAGCTTTACGGTGTTTATATTGTATGACAATATTACATCATGACAAAAATAAGACGTTTTGCGACTGGCAGCTATAGTCAGAGATAACGATAAATCTGTACTGGCAGCAGCCAAAAATTTAATAAGAAATAACTACACGAGAGGTTCATCAATATGAAGCTAACAAGCCTAACGCTTGTCATGGGCGGCCTGATGTTATTGGGTGGTTGCGGTGGTGGTGGCGGAGGTGACGACAAATCTCCTTCTGCAGTAGT
>DATIGS010000164.1:0-19782 GCA_035481425.1 Cellvibrio sp.
ACGACGCACCAGGAAGCCGCTCTCGTTGTTGCTCACATCCGCCCAGTTCAGGCTCGCGCTGCCTGCGGCATTGCTCACCGAGCCGGTCAGGCTGATGGCTGCCGCCGGTGCAGTGGCCAGGGTAATTGCCGGGATATTGGTTGGATTGTCGCGGTTCAGGAACATCTTGAAGTAAACCGGTACTTTCTCACCGATCGCGGTCAGGGTGGCAGCAGCGCGCAAGGCTTCAACACCGGCATTCAAATCGAAATCAACCGAGTTGATCACGATTGGTTTGCGGGGCGAGAAGCTGATGTTGCCAGCCGAGTGTTTCACCACCAGCACATCAAAGGTCAAGGCCTTCACGATACCGTGCAGTACCAGGTTACCGGTCACCGATTGCACCTTGGTGCTACCTACGGTCATCGCATCAATCGCCGCCAGGTCGAGCTGGGTGGTGAAGTGCAGGCTGGGCAGGAATGACGATTCAAACAGCAGGCTCTGCATGCGTGGATCGCGGATCACGTTACCGGTGCTGATGCTTGCCAGCGGGATGGTCAGGGTCGCCTGTCCATTGGCGGCCACCGTGCCTTGCAACTGACTGAAGGTCATGCTTTCAGGCACTTCCGCACCGGCGCTGGTCTTCTTCACGGTAACGAAGTTAAACGTCGATTTGCTGCTATCGATCAACCAGCTGGCGGCATTGGCAGCGGCTGAACTCTTGCTGCTTACACTGCTGGAGCTGCTACGCAGGCTGCTTACGGCTGCGCTGCTGGATGATGCCGCACTGCTCGTTACCGCACCGCCGCAAGCAACACCATTTAAGGTAAAGCTCGAAGGCGCCGTACCGGGATTATTCACCAGAAAGCCAAAACTGACTGAACCATTGGCAGGCAAATTGGGGTTGTAGGCGGCGTTTTTCACGCAGACATTTTTCCCGCTTTGACTGACTATCCCATCCCACAAATTGGGGATGACATCATTGCCGGGATAGGTCCAGCAAAGTTCCCAATTGCTTTTAGCGGCGCCGCTATTGGTAATAGTGACTTTGTATTGGGCGCCGTTGCCCCAGTTATTCACTGACGTAAATGCGACTTTACAGGCGCCTTGGGCATTCGCTGCCCCCGAGGCCATGATCCCCAGGGCCATGAACCCGCTGGAGAGCATCGACAATTTCAATAATTTTTTCATGATAAATTCTCTCTAGGCTTCATCCAATTAACGGGCGTCAAAGACGAGCGCGAAGTCCACAGGCACAGCCACGCTGATCGAGGCAATCCCGACCGCAGCACGCAGGGCTTCCACACCATCGGTGAGGGCATAATCGCCAGCCTTGACCAGGATGGGCGACAGGCTTTGAACCAGGACGCGGTTAGCCGACAGTTTTTGCACAGAAACCTTGGTGGTAATCGCACCGGTCACACCATGCAGGTTGAGGCTGGCCGAGATATCGGTCGTTGCTGATTGGCCCACCGCCAAACTGCTGATGAGGGTGCTTGGTACCGCCACAGTCACGGTTGCCGACGGGAAGTTCGCCACTTCAAACAACAGGTCGCGCATACGTTGGTCGCGGATGGTATTCGCGGTATTCACGCTGCTCAGGTCGATGGTCAGGGTCGCCACATTGGCCGCGCTGATATCACCGCTGATGCTGGTGAAGTGATGCACTTCCACGTTGTGGGTGTTTTTAGTGGTGACGAAGTTCAGGTAAGAATCGGTCGTGTTCAAAGTCCATGCGGCAGTAGTTGCTGCTGAAGAGCTGGCGCGGCTGCTGGAGCTTGAGGCCACTACTGAGGATGGAGCAGACGAACTGCTGATCGCTGCACGTGATGATGAAACCGCTGATGCAATAGACGAGCTTGCAGGCGAAGTAGTTTGGCTATCGCAAGCGGTGCCGCGCAGCACGGGAATTTCAGCAGCTGCAGCGCCTTTTGTTCCCTGCACACCAAATTCAATCCATTGTTTTGGTTGGATGGTGCTATTCCAGTTCAAGTTGCTCGCAGTATAGGGATTGGAACCGCCCAGATTGGAGTTCCATCCGCTGGAAACGCGATCCACTCCCGCGTATTGCCAGTTTACGTTCCAGCCATTGATCGGGGTAGTGCCGGTATTAGTGATACGCACAGTGGCCGTAAAACCATTGTTCCACTGGCTTGCAATGGTGTACTGGCATGCTGCATGCGCCTGGGAAAAAGCGGACGCAGCCAATGAAAACCCGACCACCGCAAGCGCGCGCGTTAGCACGCTGGCAGGGCGAGGGGCGATCCCATAAGCCTTAAGGTTATTCATAATGTCTTCCTCGGAAATAAAAAAACACGGTGTTTCTTGCAAAAAAAATCGGATCATTTTTGAGTTCGACTGATGTGAACTCTCTCGGTCAATAATGGTGGTTCCGGATCGCCGCGCAAAAGCCGCAACACTTCTCCGGCCACAACAATTGCGGCGATTACCAAGCCCGCGTAAATGCACATCACAAATTCATAACTCGCGGTGTAATTCCATGGCCGCGCAATGCCGAGATAACAGGCAAACAACCAGGATGTGGTGGAGATTGCGCCGGTAGCGGCCACCAAATTTTGTTCAAGTTTGGATATGCCTAATAAACCGCGGCGACAGGTAACGCGTGGGAAACTAAAGTAGTGCAGCAAAATTCCATTGAGTGTGAGCACCGACACCACAGTAAATTTTGCCCAGAGTTTTTCATTCATTAGATATTGCTGCGGGTTTTCCAAATAACCTAAAAGTACCAGCGTGAGGCCGGTAATCCACAGCACTACCAATGCGACAAACATGATTTCCGCCGCTTTGGTGAGATCTTTTACTGCAGCCATAGACATAGCTTTGCCGCGCGATTTCGCGAGCGCAGAATCTTGCAGTACAAGAATTCCTACAGATACGCACGCGGCAAGTAGATGAGCATATACAAGTAAAGTCTTCATATCGCATTCCACATCGTGTGGGTTGATTTTGTGTTTTTTTGGAGCGAACGAATCCAGTCTCGGGCTTATGAATTTTTAATCATTCGATTAAAAAAACCTGGCGAGATTAAATCCTGTAAACAATTGTCGACCGAAAAAATCAGAAAAATAAAAACCTGATTTTGCGTGATGTTCCGAAGTAATTTTTTTTGGTTGAGTTTCTAGTTTTTATACTGACCGGATTGTCTTGCAATGGGTCAGGTGGAGCGACAGCAAATAACAACAGCAATTAAATACTATATTTGTGTAACAGAAATATTTTCACAGTCATTCGCATTTTCAAATCCACAAGTGGATTTCACATGCTTGTGTAGGAATTTTTTACATCCATGTCCTTACTGCTGAAAATGAAAGACCAGCTAACAGAGCCTAAGTTACTGGTTCAGGTCTTGGCGTTCTAATCATTAGTTCTCATTTTTAGGAAAAATATGATTAGTCAAACAAATAGATATATGCAAAACGACAAGAATTGTTTTTTTAACCGGCATTTTTTTATTTTTGGTTATTTAGAAGACAAAAAAGCGAGCACCATTTGATGCTCGCTTTTTTGTAGATGAAGTCCAGTTTGCTAATGACGCGTCGGAATTTTTTACAGGTTTTTGTTGGTTCGACGTTCGCTGAATGATCCTTAACTTTCCATATTAAAGTCGTATGTCATCCCCTGACTTGGCTCCTGCAAATAATGCCCCTGGATATAGTGGGCACCAGCTTGCCAGAGTGTGGACAGCACGCTCGCATTTTCCACAAAGGGCACCAGCGTAATCTTGCTTTCGCTGTTGAGCTTTTCAATCAATTGAATCAGTGTTTCCGGGCTTTCATTGTTGTTTTGGATGTCGGTAGTAAAAGACCCATCTACTTTGATCATGGTGGCAGATACATGGGTGAGGGTGTTGAACGGGTTCAGCGAGCAACCAAAGTTGCTGATTGCAAAACTGGTTTTGAGTTTTTCCAGCCCCGCTGAAAAATGTTTGGCTGCATTCAGGTGGTTGGTGACATCAATTTCCTGGGCCTGGAACACAATTGAATCGGCGGTGAGTTTCGCGGCTTTGAAAGCGACTGCAAGCCAGGGCAGTAGCGACTCATCGCACAGGGATTGACGGCCAATGTTAACGATGAGTTTGGTTTTGTTGCCCTTGGCGCGATGCTGCGACAGCATTTTGATCGATTCCAAAATTACCCAGCGGTCAATTTTGGTGGCGGCGCTCATATTGGCGGCCGCTTCCAAAAAGTGGTTGGGCGAAATTTCGTTGCCGTCGCTATCGATCATGCGCAGATAGACTTCGTAATATTCTTCATCGGAGCCGCGCAGGCTGATAATCGGTTGGAACAACAAGCGGAAGCGATCATTGTCCAGCGCCTGTTGGATGGCGGTATTGATATCGATTTTGATATCAATTTTGGGCGCGTCCGGTTCGAACAGCTGGCCGCTGTTGCCGCCTTTCCCCAGTACTTTTTCCATTGCCTTGCGCGCTTGCTCCAGCACGGTGTTGGTATTGGTTGAGTTTTCGTTAATCAGCGAAATACCAATGCTGCAGGTGATTTGCAGGGTTTTGTGATCGATATCGATAATATGGCCTTCCAACTCTTTACAGAGTTGCAATGCGCGGTTGACCGCCGCATCGGCTTTCACGTTGGGCGAAATGATGGCAAACGTGGAATCACCCAAACGGGCGATGATATCGCTGGTGTTCGCTTTGGCGCGCAGCAGGGTTGCTATATCGATCAACGCCAAGTCGGCACCGGCCACGCCAAAGGTGTTTTTGACCTTATCGCTGAAATTATCCAGCTCTATATAGAAGAGACAGTAATAGCGCTGCTCATCCACTGTGTCGATGATGTGATCTATCTGGTTGAGCAGGTATTGGCGGTTATAGACACCGGTAACCAAATCCTGCCATTTGATTTGCTTGAGCTGCGTTTCCAATTCTTCATTGTGGGCATTGCTAACCACTTGTGTCGCGGCGCGCGCCAGGAATTGGATGCAGGGTTCTTCATCATAAGTAACTAGCGATACTTCCAGATCTATGTGGGTCTCTTTGTCATCGGCGGTAATGCCGGTAAATGCAAGCGAGCTGGATTCGGCTTCATCACCCTTAAAGGTAAATTCCTTGAGGAAGTTTTTCAGCCGCGCGTGATCCTGATCGGCCACCATATCCATGATCGGCATGGCTTCAATATCGTCTTTGTTTTGATAACCAAATAGCTCGGCGAAGGATTCGTTAGCGTAGAGATAGAGGCCGTCCTGGATAAAGGCGATGGCATCGCGCGAACTATCGAGCAATTGTTGGCTGCGGCGCTCGGCTTCGCGGAAGCGGCGATCGGTATTACGGCGCGCCTGACGCTGTTCGCGGTTGGCCAGTTCGCGATCAATCACCAGCAGTAAGTGCTGGTCGTCGTCCATATTCACTACATCGGCTGCACCTATGCGCAGGCCTTCGACAACCGCAAAGGGGCTGTCATCTTCATCGAGTTCATATTGCAGTATGACCGGCACATCTTTGTTGAGCCGACGGATTTGTTTGATGGTTGCTTGTGGGCTGGGGGAGGTGGTGCTGTTATGGCCAATCAGTAGATCCCAACTTTGCTCCTGCAAGAGTTTGACGAGCGCTTCCTCGCTCTCGACATGCTGCGCGCGGCAAGGGTGTCCGGACGCGTGCAACATACTGATCAAGCGCTCGGCTTCAGAGCGCTGGTTATTAAGAATCAGGAGTCGGATGGTATCGGTAGTCGTCATATATCTTCTATTTACTCAGGCGATGGTCTGGGCTTCGCGCTTTTGACTATAGCGCGTTTTTTTGGCATGTGAGTTTGTTTGGCTCCCTGTTGCAACTAACCCTCAGGTTTAGTGCCACTTTTGTCGGGTTCTGTATACCGGTAAGTCCAACAAATATGCCTTGTATCGCCAACCGCTTGCCTTGGCGCGGGATGATTATTGTTAAGTCCTTGAGGGGGGCTATATTACTGAAATCAGGGGAGCGCTCAACTTGTCATGACATATATACGATTTGTTCGAAGCATTTGTGGACTGGTTCGCAATCGCCGGGACAAGGTTTGAGCGCTTTATTCCCATACCGAGTCGAAATCGTCCTTGCTGGGTTCTGGTTTGGCGGTGACAAGCTCACGGTATCCAAACTGGCTAAAGGCGCCGGTTGCAAACAGGCGCTGGGTGAGTTGGATTGATTTGTCGCCCTGGCTGCTCACCCCGGCTTGAGGTTGTAAATAGAGGCGTGCTTTGCTGTATTCATGAAAACTAATGGCGTTAGTGACCATGCTGGGCGGTTGGTTGATGGCGCGCAACTCGGGAATCTGTAGCGCGCGTAGATATTCAGCAAAACCGCCGGTCTTATGAACGACCGCCAGCCCCACGGGAATGGCGTGCGGGGCGAGCACCTGGATACCCAATTGCGTTGCCCCTTTAATCTGATGTGCCCAGCGCACCACACCAATCGCCCACTTATTGCGGCCATATTCACGCAGCCCAAGCAGCTCTCCCGCCCGCACCTGTACAGGAATTTCGGTGCGCCATTCCAAGCCATAGCCACCTGCACTGCGATCCACTAAGGGCACTGTGTAAATGGGGTGGTGCCCTTGATAGTTTTCTTTTTCCTGGGATTGGATCTTCTTTTCGATATTCAAGGTCGGCAGTGCTCGTCCATCGAAGGCAGTACCGACTATATCGAAGGTATCGCCCCACGGGTCATTGGCCTTTTTGGCGTCATCCAGTTTCAGCTGCACGCCGCGTTTTTGATAGATATCGCCCTTGGCCGGCGCGCCAGCAACCGCGCTGCCCTGATTTAAAAACAGGTTAAATGGTTGTTCACCGGCCAAATGGAAATGGATATTGGTGAGGCCGACGGTAACCTCGATCTCGGCGTTGACATCCTGTCGTTCAAAACTGCGCAGTGCCAAATGGCTCCAGGCTTGTGCCAGATGTTTGGTGAGTGACGCCGACAAATTGAGTTGGTTGCGGATGCTGACCGATGCATCTACTCCTTCGTTGCCGCTTCTTTGCTGTTCTTGCAGCTTGCCCACTAACTGGCTGGTGCGAATTTCCAACGGCGGTGCGACGCCCGGGTTGCTAGCCGGGCGCCAGTGGGATTTATAAAAAGGCGGGCGATTGCTTTCAGTCAGGACGACAAACAGGTTCTCTTTGCCAGTGGGATCATAGGGCGTTAATTCGGCACTGGCTGCCAATGTCTCCAGCAGATTATAGGTGCCTTCAATTTCATCTTGTCGCAACTGGTTAGGGCGCGCAGTGGCAAGCAGGAGGATGCGCAAGTACACATTGTGGATCGTTTTCAGCCCCTGTTGATGGGGCAGTTTGTCCTCAACCGGCAGCTGCTCCAACTCCAATGCACAGGCCAATTGATAGAGCGTATGCACTTCGGTCCATACCTGGCCAGAAATAGGTAAATAGAGTTGGTAGGAGCGCAGCAGTAGCAAACTCAATGCAGTCAGCGCGCGCTGGATTGCCAAGGCTTGCTGCTCTGGCAGGGCTTTAGTCGCATGCGGCGTGCAGAGTTCCCTGACGACGGCGAGGTAACTGTTCAGGAAGTGCTTTTGGATCGCCTGGGCAATAGTTGCCATCTTGAGCGCAGCTTCAGGCAGGATTAACGGTTGATTCAAGTATTTCAGCGCCAAGCCGTTAAGTGTCTGGTGCACCGGCGTCCGCAGTAACTCAAGAATGGCCAAGCGATTATCGCTGGAGGTACGCAAACGGCTGATTTCGTGCACTGCCGTATAAAGATGGGCGCTGACTTGCTGGATTTGGGTCAAAGGCAAGCCCTGCAGCCAAAGCTTGACTTGCGCCTCTTTGTTACCAGGGCAAAAACTGAGTTGAGTGAGCCCCTCCGTTGGCACAGTGAACTTTTTCAGGAGCTGTCTGATCTGGGGATCCGGGGTCATTCGCACGCCATTCGCTAATTGCTGGTTATATCTATGTATTTGAATATAGACGATTTTAGAACTTTTCGTGCGATTTGCTGGTAGTTCGTAAAACGCGGATTACAATTAGTCAAAATAACTATATGGTGGGTGTTCGTCCCGCTTTTAACAATAATAAGTATTGGAGTTCTCGTATGCGTTCTGCATCCATGAAATACAAACTCATTTTGCTCGGCTTGGTGCCCGGCGCAGCTATTTTGGTCATCCTTCTTTTGCTAGTCGGTTCACGCATGCAGGACGTGGTTAACAAGGACATGGAGATTTTGCGCGCTACCTTGCTCGAATCCAGCAAGACCGAATTGCGCCATTCGCTGGATATCGCCAATTCCCTCGTCAAACCTTTATACGATGCTGCACCCGCGGGCGCTTCGCCACAAAAAACCGAGGCGATTGCGTTGCTCAAGCAGCTCAAGTATGGAAAAGACGGTTACTTTTTTGGCTATGACGGCAACTCCGTGCGAGTGTTTTCGGGTAGCGACAACGCCAGAATTGGCGATAGTTTCCGCGATTACAAAGATGTAAACGGGGTATTCCTGATCAACGAATTGGTAAAACAGGGGCAGGCTGGTGGAGGGTTTGTGACCTACTACTTCCCGCGCCTCGGGCAGGGTGATACCGCTTATCCCAAGTTGAGTTATGCCATTTGGCTGCCCAAGTGGGAGCTGATGATCGGCACCGGTTTTTATATCGATGGTATAGATGAGGTGGTGAGCGAATCTCAGGCGGTGGCGAATGCGCATATCCATACCACGCTGATGTGGATATTGATGACGGCATTGGCAATCCTCGGTGTAATGGCGCTAGTGGCGGTTTACATCGCCAACAAAACCTTGCGGCCACTCAATGGCTTGGTGCGCAGCCTTGAGGAAATCGCGCGCGGAGGAGGCGATCTCACCCGGCGGTTGAACGGCACCAGCAATGATGAAATCGGAGCGGTGATCAGCGCCTTCAATATGTTTGTCGATTCGATCCACACCATAGTCCAGCGCATCCAGCAGCTTACATTGCAGTTGGCGACCATTGGCCAGCAGGTTTCGCTCGATACCCGCGCGACTCACCAGACACTGGATCGGCAGCGCGAACAAACCCTGCAGGTCGCCAGTGCGATTAATGAAATGGCGGCATCGGCAGTGGAAGTCGCACGCAGTACGCAAGATGCCGCGAGCGCTGCGGATACGGCCGAAGCCAGCACAAAAAATGCCCAGCTTACTGCGAGCAAATCGATTGATAATATTCGGGCATTGTCGTCCGAAGTGCGGCTCAATACTGACGGTTTGCAGCGTTTGCAGGATGACGTCAATGGCATAGGCGCTGTCTCGGATGTGATTCGCGGTATTGCCGAGCAAACCAATTTGCTTGCCCTGAATGCGTCTATTGAAGCGGCGCGCGCCGGGGAACAAGGGCGCGGCTTTGCCGTTGTCGCCGATGAAGTGCGCGCATTGGCAGCGCGCACCCAGGCCTCTACGCAAGAAATCCAAAGTATGATCCAGCGCCTGCAAACCAGCACATCGGCAGCCAGCGAATCGATCAAACGCAGTCTGGTAAAAGGTGATGTATCGGTACAAATGGTGACGGAAACCTCCGAAGCCTTGACCGCTATCGATCACCAGGTCAGCACCATCAACCAGCGCGGATTGCAAATTGCCACCGCCGCTGAGGAGCAGACGCAAGTGATCGAATCGATCAACCAGAGCATGCATGCTATTGCCGATGCCACCGAGTCGGCGAGTGAATACGCGGCACATTCGCAGCAGTCGGGCGAGGCTCTGGCGAGTTTGGGTGCCGAACTCCAACAGCTGGTTGGTCAATTTAAAACCTGATTATTGCCTTTTATTGGTGCGTTTTTGGCGGGCTTGATATGGCGGGCAAATAGCGATTTTATTTTTTGTGCACCAACTAAAAACAAACTCGTGCCCGATCGCTATAAAACTGCATTTATGTAGGGCAAGGAAAGGGTGGGTTGAAGCCGACGATACTTACTTGAGGCACCTTGGGGGCAATCGATGAATTTTAAATAAGTTATAAAAATCAATTAGTTAGAGATATTTTTTCTGGATGTTCGGCGGTTTTTCCGGAGTTGAAAACCCCTCTCCGGTCACTGGCATAGCGCTTGCTAAAGCCCTCGTAATGAGGAGTTGCAACCCTATGTCTGAACCTGTTCTCAATAAGCCTAAATCGGTCCGTTCGGTGTGCCCCTACTGCGGTGTGGGCTGCGGCATGGTGCTGGAAACCGATGGCCAGAAGGTCATCAAAGTCAGTGGCGATAAAAACCATCCGTCCAACTTTGGACGCTTGTGCACCAAGGGCCAGACCAGTGCCCAGGCGCTCACTAACTCCGGGCGAATGGAGGCGGCTTTTGTGCGCAGTGAGCGCAGCCGCGATCCCGTCACTACCCCCATGGCTCAGGCGATCAGCACTACCGCCAAACGCTTGCGCGATATTCTCGACAATCACGGACCCGACGCGATCAGTTTTTATGTCTCCGGGCAGATGTCGATTGAATCCCAGTACCTCGCCAACAAGCTCGCCAAGGGTTTTATCCGCACCAACAATATCGAGTCGAATTCCCGCCTGTGCATGGCGAGTGCGGGTGCCGGCTACAAGCTCTCTCTTGGTTCCGATGCGCCTCCCGGCTCCTATCTGGACTTTGATCACAGCGACCTGTTTCTGGTTATCGGCGCCAACATGGCCGATTGCCATCCGATTTTGTATTTGCGCATGATGGATCGCGTTAAAGCCGGCGCGAAACTGATTGTGGTAGACCCGCGCCGCACTACGACGGCGGAAAAGGCCAATCTCTATTTGCCGATCAAACCCGGCACTGATCTCGCCTTTTTAAATGGCCTGCTATTTCTACTGCATAAAAATGGCAAAACTGATCCGGACTTTATCGCCCAATACACCCAGGGCTGGGAAAACTTTCCGCAATTCTTGGCGGATTACACTCCGGAAAAAGTCAGTGAAATTACCGGCCTCGCTATTGATGATCTCGTTAAAACTGCCGAGCTGATCGGCAACGCCCCCGAATTTATGACCTGCTGGACCATGGGGCTAAACCAAAGTACCCACGGCACCTGGAATACCAACGCGATATGCAATTTACACCTGGCGACGGGGAAAATTTGTCGCCCCGGCAGCGGCCCGTTTTCACTCACCGGCCAGCCCAATGCAATGGGCGGCCGCGAGATGGGGTATATGGGGCCGGGCCTGCCGGGACAGCGCACACTCCTGGTGGATAAAGATCGCGAATTTATCGAAAACCTGTGGGGCATTGCGCCGGGCAGTATTAACACCAAAGTAGGCAAAGGCACGGTTGATCTATTCGAGCGCATGGCGGCCGGCGAAGTAAAAGCCTGCTGGGTGATTTGTACCAATCCGGTGGCATCGGTGCCTAACCGCAAAATCGTGATTGAAGGTTTGCAAAAAGCGGAGCTGGTGATCGCGCAGGACGCCTTCCTCGATACCGAAACCAATCGCTACGCCGATATTTTATTGCCCGGCGCTTTGTGGGCAGAAGCTGAAGGGGTGATGATCAATTCCGAGCGCAATATCACCCTGATGCAGGAAGCCGTAAGCCCCCCTGGTGAGGCCATGGCGGATTGGGAAATTATTGCGCGCGTCGCACGTGAGATGGGTTTTAGCGAAGGATTTAATTTTAATTCTGCCGCAGAAGTGTTTGACGAAATCCGCCAAAGCTACAACCCCAAAACCGGCTACGATTTGCGCGGTGTGAACTACCAACGCTTGCGTCAGGATCCATTGCAATGGCCCTGTGCCGATGAGCAATCAACGCGCAATCCAATTCGCTATTTAAATACCGGCACCAACCAACCATTAAAAATTCTTGAGGATGGCAGCAAACCGCAATTGCAATTTGCCACTGATTCCGGCAAAGCGATTTTCCATGCGCGCCCGCACGTGGATGCAGCCGAAATGCCCGACGCCGATTTCCCGATGATCCTCAATACCGGTCGCGTGCAACACCAATGGCACACGCTGACCAAAACCGGAAAAATTGCCACGCTCAATAAATTAAATCCCGGCACTTTTGTGGAAATCCATCCGCAAGATGCAACGGAATTGGGCATCAAAAACAAAGATAAGGTAGAAGTGCGCTCGCGCCGCGGCTACGCAATCCTGCCGGCAGTAGTGACTGACCGCGTGCAACCCGGCTGTTGTTTTGCGCCGATCCACTGGAACGATGTGTATGGCGATGACTTGTGCATCAACGCGGTCACCAGCGATAAGATCGATGCGATATCACAGCAACCGGAATTAAAAGTTGCCGCTGTGGTACTGAAACGCGTGGAAGTTTTTGCTGCAGAAAATGATTCTGTGCCTGAGTTAGCCAAAAAATCCGGCTCCCATGATTACGACTATGAATTACCTGCTGCCTTGGCATTTGCGCCCGTTGCAGAGGAAACTGCTATGACCTTGATTACGTCCTTCGCCGAAAAAATCGGTGTAGTTGAAACGGTTGCGCCGCAATTTTCAGCTGGCGAAAAAAATTATCTCGCCGGATTTGTCGGTGGTATGCAAACCAGCGCCAAACATATCCAGGCGGTGCCGGCCTTACCGGCCGATGCGCCTATCCGCACCGAACATCGCGATTGGATAAACGGCCTGTTGGCGGGTATGTTCTCGCGGGTCTTACCGTTGGGAGTGAGTGTTGCACCTGCTGCGAATAAACCGGCACTCACGCTTTTGTGGGCCTCGCAAACCGGTAATGCCGAAGCCTTGGCTGAAAAATTTGCACAACAACTATCGGCGCAGGGTTGGGCTGTCAATTTCCAATCCATGGATGATTATTCGGTAGAAAAACTCGCTGCTGATAAGTTTGTAGTATTTGTCACCAGCACCTTTGGCGATGGCGATGCGCCGGATAATGGCGGCGATTTTTGGAGCCAATTAAACAGCGATTCCATGGTTCAGCTCAGCGACTTGCAATTTGGTTTGCTGGCATTGGGCGATTCCAATTACGACCAATTCTGCGGCCACGGCAAAAAGTTATTTTCACGTTTGCAAACACTGGGTGCAAAAGCGCTTGTTGAGCGTGTGGATTGCGATACAGATTTTGAAGCCCCTGCGGGCGAATGGTTTGTTAAACTCAAGGAACAATTGGCTCCTCATGTTGCTGCTGATGTTACAGGCGGAGCCGCCAACAATTCTGCGAGTGCTGCTTCCGCTATGTCCACACCATCGCCTGTATCCGGTTATAACAAGGCCAATCCCTATGCATCGCGCCTGGTGGTGAATAATCGCTTGAGTGCGGAAGGTTCGGGTAAAGATGTTCGCCAGTTTGGTTTTGATCTGGGTGATTCGGGTATCACTTATGAGGCCGGCGATGCCCTGGGCATATGGCCAAAAAATTGCCCTGAGTATGTATTTGAACTGGAACAGGCGCTTAATGTAAATGCAGATGCGCCGGTCGTAGTTGATACGCATGAAAAATCCTTGCATAGCGCCTTAATCGAAAATTACGAAATCTGTCGCCCAAGTTTGGAAGCCTTGCAATTTATTGCCGAGCGCTCCAAAAGCGATGAACTGAAAAAATTGCTCGGCGCTGATCATAAAGAACAATTGCAGCAATGGCTGTATGGCCGCCAGCTGGTGGATATCCTGCAAGAATTTCCGATCCGCGCGACTGTAGATGAATTCATCGCGCTACTAAAACGTATGCAGCCGCGCTTGTACTCGATTGCCTCTAGCAGCAAGGCACAGCCAAACCGCGTTGATTTAACCGTGTCCGCAGTGCGTTACACGCGTTTTCGCGACAGTAAAAAAATTCGCAAAGGCGTTGCTTCCACATTCCTCGCCGATCGCGCTAGCGATATCCCTGTGCCCATCTTTGTGCAACCGAGCAAACATTTCCACGTGCCGGAGAATGGTGATACGCCGTTAATCATGGTCGGCCCCGGCACTGGTATCGCACCTTTCCGCGGCTTCTTGCAAGAGCGGCAAGCGCGCGGCGATGCCGGTAAAAATTGGTTGTTCTTCGGCGAGCAACACGCTGCAACGGATTTTTATTATCGGGACGAATTGCAGCAATTCCAAAAAGACGGTGTGCTCAATGAATTAAGCCTGGCGTTTTCACGCGATCAATCGCAAAAAATCTATGTGCAAGACCGCATGCGCGAACGCGGTGAAGAATTGTGGAATTGGCTGGAAGCGGGCGCCTACTTTTGTGTGTGCGGTGATGCCAGCCGCATGGCCAAAGACGTAGACCAAGCCCTGCGCGATATCATCCAGCAATACGGAAAATTCGATGAAGCCGAAACCGTCAACTACATCCGTAAATTGAATATGGATAAGCGCTACTTGCGGGATGTGTATTAATCCCATCGCCAATCCAGCTGCTCTACGCGCCTTTAAATCCCCCGTTAATCTGACATTAACGGGGGATTTTTCTATTCAGCTCCCATATCAGCCGCCCTTACTGTCATATCCGGTAATACCACGGTCAGTAGCTAGTGGCCAAACCTGCAAAAACAGAACTATAAAATCCAATTGTTTTCGTATTAAGTGGGATTCCCGTTGAGCGCCACAGGTCACAAACATGCTCATACTTGCCATGCCATAATCAGCGTCGTTTGATATTCACGCTTTTCCAACCATAACTATTCAGGAGCAAGAAAGATGAAACGCAAAACCTTTTCCGCCGCTGTTATCGCTTTGTTTACTTTGTTGGCCGTTCCAGTGCCCTCGTTCGCGGAGTCCAATGCGATATCCACTATGGCGCGTATCCTTACCGAGCTTAACCATTATCCTTCTGCCGAACAGAAAGCTACACTGGCGGCGATCAGTAAAGATGAGAATAGCAGCGATGCCACTCGCGCTATTGCTGAGGCAATTCACAATGTCGAACACAAAGCGAAAGCTGATGATGTTGAGAAATTGAAAATCGTTACTGAAACAAAATCTTCAACCGAAGAGGAAAAACAACTAGCGGAAATTGTGATGAATTTGAATCACAGTGTGAGCCCGGAAACCAAAAAGGCTTTGGAAGCATTGGTGAAGTAAAATTTGCGGCTTTGACAGTTCACAGTCAAAGCTCTGTATCCTCTAAATCCCTCGTCAGTGAATTCTGCGGGGGATTTTTGTTTATTGGGCTTTGCTATTTGATGGTAAAGTCTGCAACTTAAACCCCGTATTCCGACAGTTTCATAGCGGCTAAGTACTGAACATGATTGGTGATTGAAATGGAAAATGAAATTAAACAAAAAGCCGAAGCGCTGTTGGATGAAGGTGAAGTTGAGGCCTTGTATACATTGCTTGCGCCTTACCTTGAACAGGGCGATGCCTATGCGCAGTTTTTGTATTCCAGTTTTAGTCTGGAATCTACCGGCGAAACGGAAGAGGAATTTGAAGCGCGCAGCATGAAGTTGCTTGAGCAGGCATCCGAAGGCGGTGTGGCAGAGGCATCTTATCGTTTGGGAGTGATGGGTTTGTATGGCGACTTTGCCAATGCCAAAAACTCCAGCGAGTATTTCGAACGCGCCATCGCCCAAGGCCACTCACATTCGAAATTCACTTACGGTTTTAATCTGTACTACGGCGTGAGTGACCTTAAGCAGGATAAAGCCAGAGGCTTAAAACTGATGGAAGAGGCGGCGCAAGAGGGCGTTGAACTTGCCGGGGAAGAGTTGAAAATAATTCGTGCGAGATAATTTTTATTTATTAGGAGATTTATTGATGATGTCTGGAATGGGAATGATCGGGATGATTGCTGTGTTAATTAAGTTAATCTTTTTCGTTTGCGTTGTGGTGTATGCGGTGAAGTTGTTGAATCGGCTAACTGATATTTCCAGTGCGCAAAAATCAATCGCGGAATCGCAAGCTGAATTGGTGAGGTTGCTTGCGAGCAAAGAATCCCCTCTCTGATTCACCATCTTTATCAGGCATGACTTTAAATTAACCACTTTCGCCAAGCCTTCTTATTTCGGGCTCTGTGACGCTTACCAAAGGGACATCCACAAATTTATCCACAGGTTCTGTGGATATCCACGTTGGTTGATAGATAAGAAAGGATCCGGTCTTCGTTTGATCGTAAACCGCAAAAGTGATGTGGTTCACGAGCGGATGAAAAATAGACTGGTTTTTAGTTGACGAAAATTGTGAGTTCAATACGTCCATGAATTGAACAGTAGTGGGTAAGGTAGGCCAGCTCTGGTGTGTATGGTCTTACCAAAACGACATCCACAGAGTTATGCACAGCTTTTGTGGATACTCTGCTGCATGGTGTATGAGGAGGATGATAGTAGGCGGGCATAGTATTTGCTCTGCTTTCATCAGGATTGATGATGCAATTTGGGTGTTTGTGTCTGCTTGTGTCAGAAATCCGGCTTTGTTGCTGCCATTGCTGTCTGGGAGTGGATGAGTGGCGTTAAATTCACGTTTTTTGTCACTTAAATGAGGCTGCATTCTACCGGTGCGCTTGCATAGGTTCGTGCACCTTTGTAATCTGCGCGCCCGCCTCAAAGCCCGAATAATCCTAAAACTGTGAAGGTCTTTAGGGGATGGATTTCCGGGTTCCGGTGATCCAATCGTCATTTTCTACCCTTGACCAGACTGATGGCGTAGAATGCCGCCCTCTTTGGTGATTCGCTTGTGCGTTTTTTAATCCCTCGATTTGTTGGAGAAAGCTCAATGTTAAAGCTGCCTGAAACCCTGCGCGAAAATGTCCGCCTGTTAGGGGAACTGCTGGGTGAGACCATTCACGCCCATGAAGGCGAAGAACTGTTCGCCAAGGTAGAAGGTATTCGCAAGTTGGGTAAGGCCATTACCAAAGCGGAGAATGGCGATTCGGCACCTTTGGTGGCGATGCTCAGCAGCCTGGATGACCGGGATATCCTGCCGATCGTGCGTGCTTTCAACCAATTCCTTAACCTGGCCAACCTGGCTGACCAGGATTATTTCTCCAGTGCTGAAGCCGAGCGCGATGACAGCCTGCAAACCATGATCCAGGAGTTTGCCGAAGTCCACGGCAAAGACGCCCTGACCGAAATCATCAACAAATTGCGTATCGAGCTGGTACTCACTGCGCACCCGACGGAAGTTACCCGTCGTACCCTGATTCGCAAATATGACCAGATTGTCGACACCCTGGCCGATCGCCAAAACGGCAGCCTGTTGACCTTCGAGCAAGACAAAGTGCGCGGTCGCTTGCACCGCTTGGTAGAAGAAATTTGGGCTACTGATGAAATCCGTACTACCCGCCCAACTGCGGTTGATGAAGCCAAGTGGGGCTTTGCGGTTATCGAAAACAGCCTCTGGCAGGCAGTGCCAGACTTTATCCGCCATCTGGATCGCATGTGCAGCCGCCACCTGGGTGAGTCGCTGCCGGTGGATATCCGCCCGATCAAGTTCTATTCGTGGATGGGCGGCGACCGCGATGGCAATCCCAATGTAACCAACAAGATTACCCGCGAAGTATTATTGTTAGGCCGCTGGATGGCCGCTGAACTTTACTCGCGCGATGTGTATAGCCTGGGTGGCGACCTGAGTATGATCGAGGCGAGTGACGAGCTCCGCGCCCAGTATCCCGATAGTTCTACGCCTTACCGCGATGTGATGTTTGACCTGCGCCGTCGTATCCAGTCCACCCTGGAGTGGGCCGAAGCGCGTCTGCAAGGCCGTTCAGTAGAAGTACCGGTGGACCTGATCACCAGCCGCGAAGATCTGTTATCACCATTGATGCTTTGCTACCGCTCGCTGCATGAAGTGGGTTTGCCACACATTGCCAATGGCCCGCTGGTCGACACTATTCGCCGCATCCACTGCTTTGGCATCAACCTGGTGCCGCTCGATATTCGTCAGGATGGCGACCGCCATGTGCAGGCAATTGATGAATTGGTGCAATACCTCGGTTTGGGGGATTATCGTGAATGGTCAGAAGAGCAACGCCAAGCGTTCCTGTTGGATTCTTTGACCAGCAAACGTCCGTTGCTGCCCATCAGCTGGCCAATGAGTGATGAAACTGCTGAAGTATTGGCGACTTGCCGTGTGATCGCGCAAGAGCCGCGGGAAATCCTGTCGCACTACGTAATTTCCATGGCGCAGCAACCATCCGATGTGCTGGCTGTGGCGCTCTTGTTGAAAGAGTGCGGCATGACCTGGAATATGCCGATTGTGCCGCTGTTTGAAACCCTCGATGACCTCGACCGTGCGCCGATTGTGATGGAGCGTTTGTGGGATCTGGAATGGTACCAACAGTATTCCGCACAGCAGCAAACGGTGATGATTGGTTACTCCGATTCCGCTAAAGATGCGGGCAAGATCGCTGCGACCTGGGCGCAATATAAAGCGCAGGAAAAATTGGTAGCGCTGGCCGATAAATTTGGCGTGTCGCTGGTGCTGTTCCATGGCCGTGGCGGTACCGTTGGCCGCGGCGGTGGCCCGGTAGAAAAAGCCATGGCATCGCAGCCGCCCGGCTCGGTGAAAGGGCGCATTCGTGTGACCGAGCAAGGCGAAATGATTCGTTACAAGTTCGGCTTGCCGCGCGTTGCTTTTGGCAGCCTGTCTTCCTATGTGGTGGCGACTTTGCGGGCTACTATGGCACCCAATGCTGCTCCGAAACAGGAATGGCGCGATCTGATCGAACGTATGGGCAAGGCCAGTCTTGAGGCTTACCGTGCAATCGTGCGTGGCCACAAAGACTTCGTACCATACTTCCGCAACCTTACCCCTGAACAAGAATTGAGCTTATTGGCATTGGGTAGCCGCCCGGCCAAACGTAAGTCTACTGGTGGTGTTGAAAGCTTGCGCGCAATTCCCTGGGTATTTGCCTGGACGCAGGTGCGCCTGAATTTGCCCGCATGGTTGGGTACTCGCCAGGCATTTGAATATGCACTGGCCAATGACCCGGAGTTGCTGGAAGACATGGTGAGCAACTGGGCATTTTTCTCCAGTTTCCTCGACCTGCTGGAAATGGTTATCGGCAAGGCCGATGGTCCTATCTGTACCTATTATGAGGAACAGCTTGTGCCTGTTGAATATCGCGGGCTGGGGCAGGAGTTGCGCGGCGATTTGAAAGCGTTGGAAGGCTTGATCAACAAGATGAAAAAGCAGGATACGCTGTTGCAAGACGATCCTATGCTGCGCCAATCCCTCGAAGTGCGTAAGCCTTATGTTGATCCGCTCAATTATTTACAAGCCGAGTTGCTGAAACGCTATCGCAGCAGTGAAACGATCAGCCCGGATCTTGAGCGTGCGCTCAAGGTGACTATGGCCGGTATCGCCGCGGGTATGCGTAATACGGGTTGATACGTGCTTTGCCTGCTCCGCGTTTCAGCGGAGCAGGCTGTTAGTTGTTCCCATCTTTAGCGTTTTTACCTGCTTATGCTTTTTTCTCTGTAAAATCGGTAAAAATGCCTTTCGGTATATTATTTGATCTCTTTATCGCAAAAATGCTTGGCATTTTATTTTTGTGTCGTTAAAGTTCACAATACATATCGACTGACAGCGCAGTCAAAAAATTAAAACAATAATAATTCATATATATAAGTCCAGCATTCAAGCTCGGACACCTTACTAATCGGAAATGACTCACAACGGATAGACGTTTACAAGGCTTTGGTTTTGCCACTGCCGAGCAACGGAGCAGTTTTCGGCTGCAGATGCTAATAACTAAAAAATTGATTTTTAATTTTTTTATCGCAAAAGCATGCAGTAAAGAGGTGTTTGCCGGAATGAAAGTATCAACAGGTTCGATCTCCCCTCGCTCCATCGATTTTAGGAGCAAACAAGGTGCCTTTACCCTGATTGAAATGATGATAACGGTCGCTATTGTGGCGATTCTGGCGGCTATAGCACTGCCGGCTTACAACAGCTACATCATCAAAAGTGAGATCCGCACTGCCCAAGCGGATTTATTGGCGTTGAG
>DATIGS010000165.1:0-7251 GCA_035481425.1 Cellvibrio sp.
CGTTTTTTTCTGCTATAAATGCTCTCTCTTGGATCACTTATCTATAAAAGAATTGCGGCTTTTTTATCAATGTTTCCAATAAAGACTTATTACACGATCATTCGATCGACCCTCCTTCAATACGTACCACGCGGACATCTCATGGCTGCGGCGGCACTGTCTGTAGGCTTGGTCGCTGTTTTAAGTAGCAACTCTTCCGATAATTCCGCAATTGTAAGCACCCCAAGCAAGAACATTCCCGGACTGGAAATTCAAGGCACAGAAACGCAAGCTACCCCAATTGGCGTGCCAGCAGTCGAAACAATTATTCAGACAGTAGCCGCGATCCCGGAACCGATTGTCACTCCTCCGCCACAACCTGCAGCCCCACAATGGAAAGAATTCACTGTCCAAAATGGTGATAACTTATCGATTTTGTTCAAGCGCGCGGGTTTAAACGATCGTAGTATTTACGAATTGTTTAGCGATGCAAAAGATGCAAAAGATCTGCGTAATATTCGCCCAGGCCAAAAGATGGCGTTTTTGGTGGAAGATGGCCAATTACAAGGCCTGAACTACATTATCAACGATCTTAATAGCCTGAATTTTACTCGCGGAGCAAAAGGCTTCACAGGGAAAGAAATCGCGCTGAAGCCCGATGTTAAATACGCTTTCCGTCAAGCATCGATCGACAGTTCTTTGTATTTAGCAGGAAAGCGCGCTGGAATGCCCAGCAACCTGACCATGGAGTTGGCAAATATTTTTGGTTGGGATATCGACTTTGCACTCGACATTCAAAAAGGCGATAGCTTCAAAGTGATGTACGAGGAGCAATTCCTGGAGGGCAAACGAATCGGCACGGGCAAGATCATGGCTGCCGAGTTTACTAATGGTGGAAAAACCTTTAAGGCCGTTCGTTACACAGATAAAGATGGCGCCAGCAACTATTACACTCCCGATGGTCGCGGCATGCACAAAGCTTTCCTGCGTACCCCGATTGAGTTTGCCAGAATCAGCTCTCACTTCAGCTTAGGGCGTAAACATCCGGTTTTACATATCATCAGAGCGCACAAAGGCACAGACTATGCTGCAGTCCGTGGCACGCCGATACGCTCCACAGGTAATGGTAAAGTAGCCTTTGCTGGTCGCAAGAATGGTTTCGGCAATACTGTTGTTATTCAGCATGGCCAAGGTATTGAAACACTTTACGGGCACATGAACGGTTTCGCCAAAGGTATCCGCTCAGGGGCGCGCGTAAGCCAAGGCGATGTGATTGGTTATGTAGGTTCGACTGGATTGGCCTCTGGCCCGCATCTGCATTACGAATTTCATGTTAATGGCCAAGTACGCAATCCTGTAACGGTTCCGTTACCAAAAGCTATTGGTATTGAGAAGACTGAGCTGGCTCGTTTTAATGAAACCACTCGCCCATTGATTGCCAAACTCGATCAATACAAATCTTCCAGCCGTCTGGCTGTTGCCAAAAGTGGCAGCACCGGCAACTAAACAAATCGCCTTATGCCACACCAGCTCTACATAGGTTTAATGTCGGGCACCAGCGCTGACGCTATAGATGCAGTTCTTGTCGATTTGCAATTCCCTCTTCAGCTTGTCGCTCAGCATACACTGCCGCTCCCTGTTGATATAAAGCAGCAAATCCACGCGCTTTCCCTTCCCGGCAATAATGAAATTGATCGAATGGGCGCTTTGGATGCAGAGCTTGGGCAGCTATTTGCCCAAGCAAGTATGGAACTTCTCGCCAAAACTGAGACAAATGCCGACCAAGTTATCGCCATCGGCAGTCATGGCCAAACTATTCGCCATCGGCCGCCCGGCTCACGCGAAGGCACGTTTACCTTGCAAATTGGCGACCCTAATCTGATTGCCGAACTAACGGGCATTACCACTGTGGCAGATTTTCGTCGCCGCGATATGGCAGCCGGCGGCCAAGGGGCACCACTCGTTCCAGCATTCCATCAAGCTATATTTCAATCAGAAGATAAGGACCGTGTCATCGTAAATGTTGGAGGCATGGCCAACATCACCTGGCTACCAGCTAAGGGCGAAGTGCTTGGATTTGATACCGGTCCAGGCAATGTGTTGATGGATAATTGGATAGCGGAGCATTTGGGCAAAACATATGATCAGGATGGTGCTTGGGCAGCAAGCGGCCACATCTGCAAGCCGTTATTGGACAAACTTTTAGCCGCACCTTACTTCAAGATGCCAGCACCCAAAAGCACGGGAAGGGAAAGTTTTAATCGTACCTGGTTAGATACAAGTTTGTGCAAATTACCAACGCCCCTAAAGCCTAATGATGTACAAGCAACCTTATTGGAGCTAACTGCCATCACCATTGCAGATAGCGTCAAATCCCTAAGTGCCGCATCAAAAGATATTTATGTTTGCGGCGGGGGAGCCTACAACACTGCGCTCCTGGAGCGGCTGAAAGTGCTAATGCCAGACAGTACTGTAGCTAGCACAGCTGCGTTGGGCATTGATCCACAATGGATAGAGTCTATGGCGTTTGCCTGGCTGGCCCAACAAACAATCAATCGCCAACCAGGAAGCCTGCGCGCAGTTACAGGGGCAAAAAAGGAAGTCATTCTTGGCGGCGTTTACTACGCAGGCTAGATGCCGGAAGCTCGGAACAGGTGGTTTATTAAACGCTAAAGGAGGAGCCGCAGCCACAGGTGCTGGAGGCATTTGGGTTTTGGATAACAAATTTGGAGCCTTGCAACCCTTCTTCGTAATTCACTACCGCACCGACAAGATAGGGATAGCTCATCGCATCAACTACTACTTTGACGCCATCGCGTTCTACTACTGAATCATCATCGGCAACAGCTTCATCAAAAGTAAACCCATACTGAAAGCCAGAGCAGCCGCCACCGGTGACATATACGCGCAATTTCAGGTCGGGATTGTCCTCTTCCTCAATCAAGCTCCGCACCTTGGCGACAGCGCTCTCGGTGACAGTCACAACTTGGGGAACATAAATTTCAGCGGTAGACATACATACTCCGGATAACAACCAAGCCCGGCAGGGCGATATTTATTATCCCTTTACCCTAGTAAAACAGTCAACTATTAAGCCTTGGCGACAGCAATTTCCAATACGCTGGCTGACTCTTGCTGTTTATTGACCATGCTGCCATTGAGCTGCGCACCTTTAACCATCTCGATGAAATGATAGTGTACGGTGCCTGTAACATTACCTTTGGCAGCTAACTCCAAATGTTTGCTGGAATAGATATTACCCACCACCTTGCCATTCACTATCACGATGGGCGCGCGGATTTCCCCTTCCACCACGCCGGTATCGGCGATCACCACTTTTGCGTCCTTCTCATCACTGGCAATAATGTTGCCGGAAACCTTTCCTTCCAACTGCAGCTCGCCAGTAAAGTGAAGGTCGCCAACCACTTTGGTCGAGCGTGAAATCAGGGTGTGATTGTTGGAAAACGCCATCGGGGGAGGCTCCGTAACAAGGATTATTTAATTTCTGGCCATTCCAGTTCTGCTTCAACCGTCACTGGATTGCGGCGTGCGCTGGACTTAACCGCCAGCTCGACCCGCACCGGGGTAAAACCTTCCGGCAGGACAATTTCAGTATCAATACTCTGGAAAAACTTAAAGTTGAGCGGAATATTCTCAGGGATAGGCTCTGCACCTACCTGACTAACCACCAGCTCGTGGAGCGATATTTTAGCCTCCGCCCCACCCTTTTGTCCGACGACCAGTGCGCGCAACTGACCGGAAAAATCGTCGTCCCCTTCTGCCAGTTTTTGCACAACCAGCTTGAATTGCGATTTGTTATCCGCCAGTGGTGTCACCGAAAAAATACCGAAGCTGATCCCCTGGGGATTAGTGCTTTTTTTCGAAGTCAGAATCCGATAAACCTCGACATCGCGTTGCAGGGCAGCTTTTTCGTCGCGCAAGAGCATGACGCGCTTGCGCAAATCCTCGCCAGCCTGGCGATCGACCTGGGCGTTCAATTGATACTTCGCCAGTTCGCGTTTTGACTCACCCACTTCCTGGGTCAGTTTGTCCACTTGTGAGCGTAACTCTTGCGCCTCTTGCGGGGAAAGCCGCTCCTGGCTGGCCTGGCTGAGAGCATAGAAATAGGTTGCGGCCAGTGCAGCGCTAACCAAAATGATCAGCGCCATTACAATAAGTGCATTTTTCAGTGGCCGATGCGGCACCACTTTCATGCGATAAACAGGGGAACCTTTGACTTTGGTCTTAGCGGGATTCATAGCGTCCATTTTATTATTCACGGGATGGTCTGAAACCATCCCGTGCAGTTAGGGTTTGGGCTTAGAAATTAAGCGTTAAGGCATCAACGCCACAACATCCAAACCGGCTTTTTCGTCAAAACCAAACATGATGTTCATATTCTGGATTGCCTGACCAGAAGCGCCTTTGGTGAGGTTGTCGATAACTGACAGGATCACCACTGTATCGCGCTGTTGAGGGCGCACAATCGAGATACGACAAACATTCGAGCCTTTTACACTTCTGGTTTGCGGCAGCTCGCCAGCAGACAATACATCCACAAACGGTTCATTGGCGTAACGTTGCTCGTAGAGAGACTGCAAATCGGGCACTTTGTTCACATCCAGGAGTGTCGCATAAAGCGTCGCATGAATACCTCGAATGATTGGCAATAAATGCGGTACAAACGTCAGCCCAATCGGTGCTGCCCCGGCAGGTTGTACATCGCGTAACCCCTGTTCGATTTCCGGTAAATGGCGATGCCCGGCAACCCCATAAGCCTTGAAGCTATCGCTGATTTCCATCAGCAAATTGTCAATTTTGGCTTGACGCCCTGCACCACTGGCACCGCTGGCGGCGTTGGCGATAAGGCGGGTAGGATCAACCAGATTGTTTTCAATCAGTGGCAAATAGCCCAATTGGGTCGCCGTTGGATAACAGCCCGGGCAGGCGACCAACTTGGCGGTGCGGATCTTGTCGCGGTTCACTTCGGGCAAGCCATAGACCGCTTGGGCAACCAAATCTGGCGCGCCATGGGTTTGGTTGTACCATTTCTCCCATAGGGGCACATCGCGGATCCGGAAGTCGGCCGATAAATCGATAATGCGCGCCTTGGTATTCATCAGGGCGCCCATCATGTTTTGCGCCACGCCATGGGGGGTCGCAAAGAAAATCACGTCGCATTCACCCAGCACCGCCACATCCGGCTCGGTAAATGCCAAATCTATGTGGCCGCGCAGGCTCGGGTACATGTCCGCCACCTTGGTACCTGCTTCAGCGCGCGAGGTAATCACGGTTACTTCAACCTGCGGATGTTTGGCCAACAAGCGGAGCAACTCAACGCCTGTATAACCGGTTCCACCAACGATAGCTGCTTTAATCACCTCAACCTCCACTAGATTGATAATCTCGTTACGCTTAAATGAACGGCGGCGAGTCTGTTATCCTGCCCACCGCTTTACTCGGAAAAATTAAAGACGGCTATCATAAAAGCCTTATCCATAAATCGAAAGAAAAAGCTGCCCATTTTGCAGGGCATTCAAGCAGGTAGCACTTAGTGGCCGACACACCCGACATCCCGCCCGCCTCTCCCACTGCAGCCACCACCGCTTCGGCAAAAATGTCGTTGACCCATCGGTTGGCCTATTGGCGCGAGATCTTCCGCGATCGATTGGCCGGTGTTGATGCGCTTCCGCAATTAACCCTGCTGGGTCTGCTCACCGGTATATTGGCGGGCCTGGTGATTATTGCGTTCCGCCTGCTGGTCGAGGTGCCGCTCGGATACTGGCTGCCCGGCGATTTTGAAAACTTCGAGGCTCTTGATCCGCGCTGGCATTTTTTCTTGCCGCTGGCCGGTGCCTGTGTGCTCGGTGTGGTATTGCAGTTTATCGATAAACGCCATCACAGCACTGGCGTCGGGCATGTCATCGACCGTCTACAAAACCATCAGGGGCGGATGCCGCCGGGCAATTTTATCGTGCAGTTTTTTGGCGGTGCCGCCTGTTTACTGAGCGGGCAGTCTGTCGGACGTGAAGGGCCCGCGGTGCATATAGGCGCTGGCGCTGGCAGCCTCTTGGGTCAATGGATGAAATTGCCGACCAATAGCCTGCGCCCTTTGGCTGGCTGCGGTGTTGCCGCCGCTATCGCCGCCTGTTTTAACACTCCGATGGCCGGGGTAATCTTCGCCATGGAAGTGGTCGTAATGGAATACACCATCGCCGGATTTATCCCGGTGATCCTGGCCGCCGTCGCCGGCACCACCTTGTCGCATCTGGTCTTTGGCAATGTCATTAATTTTGAACCGCCGACCGGCGAGACCGGCGGTTTACTGGAAACCCCGCTTATCTTGCTCACCGGGCTGTTCATCGCGTTGCTTGCCGCACTGTATATACGTTCGCACGCTTACTGGTGCCGCCTTGCACTCAACCGCCCGATTGCGTTGCGTTTTGCATTTGCGGGACTGATAACCGGCTGCGCCGCCTTCTACTTCCCCGATATCCTCGGCATAGGTTATGACACCATCGAGCGCGCCCTCGGTGGCCAGCAGGGCTTTTGGCTGCTTTTGGGAATTATCGCCGCCAAGTTGCTGGTGACCAGTGCAGTATTGGGAGTAGGCATGCCGGGAGGTGTGATCGGCCCGCTTTTATTTTTAGGCGCCTGCGCCGGTGGAGCTATAGGGACGCTCGCCCATATCCTGATGCCGGAATCAGCCAGCCCGATTGCCGTCTATGTTGTGTTGGGGATGGGCGCCATGATGGGCGCGACGCTCAACGCCCCCCTGGCATCAATGATTGCGATCATTGAATTGACCTATAACCCCGGCATTATCTTTCCCAGCATGTTGGTAGTGGTGATTGCCTGCCTGACGACGCGCTGGGCATTTGGTTGCGATGGCTTGTTTGAGACCCTGCTAAAAATCCAGGGAAAATTCCGCACACCGGAAATTGCCGAGCAATTACTCAGCAAAACCGGCACCCGCCAATTGCTGGATCGCCACATTAAAACCTGCCCGAATCATCTCTCTTTTGGCGATGCAACAGCCCTGCTCGCCAATCACCCGCATTGGCTATTATTGGAAGGGAACAAATACATATTGCCCGGGCACGATCTGGCCGCGTTTTTAGCACAACAGGGCGATACTGAGCCAACCGCCATGCTCAACCTGCTGGATATACCGGCACAGCGCCTGGATGTAATTCAGCTTGCCGATGACTCCACGCTCTTTGACGCACTGCGGGAATTGGAAGCCGCGCAGGTCGAAGCCGGCTTCCTCAG
>DATIGS010000166.1:0-50533 GCA_035481425.1 Cellvibrio sp.
GTGGTGGGCGGTACAAGACTCGAACTTGTGACCCATGCCTTGTAAGGGCATTGCTCTACCAACTGAGCTAACCGCCCAAGATTACACGCTTTTTCGCGTTCACCTTGTTGGTGGCGCGTATTCTAATCATGTAAAAATTTGGGTCAACCTTTTTTTTGAGGATTTTAAAAAAAACTGTGATTGTTTAAAAAAATGATTGGAAAACAAACACTTGTGATCAGTTTTTGGGCTCAAAGGCAAAGTTTCCCGCTACCGCTTACGAGTTGTTATACTCGCGCAAAATTTTCATTCATGTCGCGGAAGCATATTTATGTGCGCAATTCTAATACGACTCTGCACCTGTATCTGGGTGCTTTTAATTTCTGTCTCAAGTTTCGCGGCTATCGAAGTACATGAGTTCGATAACGAAGTAGATCGCAAGCGCTACCAGACTTTTATTGATGAGATGCGCTGTCCAAAATGTCAAAACCAAAATCTCGCGGGTACCAATTCTCCTATTGCTGAGGATTTACGTCGCGAACTCGATCTGATGATTAAAGAAGGAAAGTCAGATAAAGAGATCGTGGATTTTATGGTGGAGCGTTATGGCGAATTTATTTTATATCGTCCGCGCTTGTCGCCTGCAACTATGTTTCTGTGGGGCGCTCCAATCTTTTTATTGATCGCTGGTGTGATCATGCTTCTCCTTATTGTGCGCAAACGGCGCCGCATTGAACCCGGATTGGAAAATGGTCTTTCAACGGCTGACCAAGCGAGGTTGGATCGCCTGTTAAATTCATCCAATAAAAACAATACCGAAACGCCTGATGCGAAGTTCGAAGAGGAGAAAAAATAATGATGTCCTTGTGGGTAGGAATAGCGCTCCTTGTAGTATTGGCGTTGGGTTTTATTTTTTGGCCGCTGCTGCGTTTTAGTAAACAACAAAATGGCCAGTCGAACGAAGTTGTTGTTGATCGCCTTGCTGAAAACGTGCGGCTATTTCGTGAGCATATTGCCGAGCTGGAAGCGCAATTGGCGACTGGTCGTTTGGAACAGGCGCAATTCGATCAATTGAAGTTAGAGCAGGAGCGCGCGCTTCTTGACGATGAGGCAGATATTCGTGCTGCGCAGCAAAGTCGTAAGTTGGGTGCCGGATTTAAAACCATGGGCGGCGTGGCTTTGTTGGTGGTTGCTGCGAGTTGGGGGCTTTACCAGCATCTGGGCAGTAGTGCTGACGTAGAGATCCGCTTGGCGCAGGAAATGAAACAAGAGTTGGATAATGGTGACTATCTTGCCGGTCGTAATCCCGATCCGGTACGTGCACGTGAAATGGTGCGTTTGATTGAGGCGCGTTTGGCTGATGAACCGGAACAACTGCAATATTGGTTTTTCCTCGCGCGTATGCACATGGACCTGAATGAATTTGATCAGGCGGTTAATGCATATCAACAAGTGTTGCAGCGCGATAGCAGCTCACCCATGGTGATGGCAGAGCTCGCGCAGGCAATGTTTTTGCGCGATGGCAATAATATGAGTCCGCCAATTAGTGATTTGGTCGGTAAGGTGCTTAAAGCCGAGCCCGATAACACCATGGCACTTGGATTGGCAGGTATAGATGCGTTTGCTAAAAAAGATTATGTCGGCGCTATCAAATACTGGGAGCGCACGGTGAAGTTGACCGGGCAGGATTCACCCGGCAGTCAGGCGTTGGTCGCTGGTATAGAGCGTGCCGCTACATTGTATTTTGCGGATGGTGGTACGGAAGCGTCGCTTGCGGCGGCGCGTGCTGGTCGTCAAATAAGTATCCATGTCAGTTTGGCTGAGGGTGTGGATGTTCGCCCTGATCAAGTTGTCTTTGTCTATGCGCGTGTTTGGCAAGGCGCGAAAATGCCGTTGGCGATTACTCGAGTGCCAGTTTCTGAACTGCCCAAGCAAGTAGTCTTAACTGAGGCAATGGCAATGACGCCCGACATGAGCTTGGGGTCTGTAGATAATGTCGAAGTCGTCGCCAGGGTTTCACAAGATGGCACGGCGGCAGCAAAAGCGGGTGATTGGCAGGGTAGTTTTGGTCCCGTAAATATGAAATCGGTACCGGCTGATCTGAGTGTAAAGATTGACCAAAAGGTTGAGCAATAGGCCTGCTTTTTGGTGTGTGTTTATCCTATTGGGTGAAAAATAGGCAGCTTCCCGCCCGTTGAAAGTTTTGCGGCTGGCGGCGGGTGTAAAGCTTCACACAAGTGTGTAGAATTCCGCCCTTACAAGTTTTTTTGGCATCATCCTGATTTTTAATAAAAGTCAAAAAAATTAACAAAATCAAGCAGCTAGGTAACGTGTGGTTACCGGCGAATTTTTATTAAACAGGCGGGTCAGAGTAGGGCGCTCGACCATATAAGCCTGATGAGAAATGAGTGTATGGACCTATGCGGCTAAAGTGCATCAAGCTGGCTGGCTTTAAATCGTTTGTTGACCCGACTACGGTCAACTTCCCCAGCAACCTATGCGCTGTTGTTGGTCCTAATGGTTGTGGTAAATCCAATATTATTGACGCCGTACGTTGGGTGATGGGGGAATCATCCGCCAAGAACCTGCGCGGCGAAAACATGACTGACGTTATTTTTAACGGTTCCAGTGGCCGTAAGCCGGTTGGTCAGGCTTCCATCGAATTGGTATTCGATAACTCGGACGGCACTCTCTTGGGCGAATACGCCGCCTTCACTGAAATCAGTATCAAACGCAAAGTTTCCCGCGACGGTGACAATAGCTATTACCTCAACGGCACCAAGTGTCGTCGTCGTGATATTACTGATATTTTCCTCGGTACCGGTCTTGGCCCGCGCAGTTACGCGATTATCGAGCAGGGCATGATTTCCAAGCTCATCGAAGCAAAGCCAGAAGATCTCCGCGTTTACATTGAAGAAGCTGCCGGAATTTCCAAATACAAAGAGCGTCGTCGCGATACTGAAAGCCGTATGCGCCGCACGCAGGAAAACCTGGAGCGTTTGACGGATATCCGCGATGAGCTGGAGCGACAACTCGCCCGCTTGCAACGTCAGGCTCAGGCTGCAGAAAAATATGCGGAGTACAAAAAAGAAGAGCGCCTGCTGAAAGCCCAATTGCAGGCGCTTAAGTTTCAGCAACTGGATCTGCAAGCAAAAGCCAAGCAGGCGGGTATTCGCGACCTTGAATTGCGCATGGAATCCTTTGTTACTGATCAGGTTAACAAAGACACCCAGATCGAAAAATACCGCAGCCAATACACGGAATTGGGCGATAAATTCAACGAAGTGCAAGGTCGCTATTATGCAATCGGTGCGGAGATTGCCCGTCTTGAGCAAAGTATCCAACACGCCAGTGAACGTGCGCGCCAATTGCAGGCAGATTTGGATCAAACCAGTCGCGATAGCAAAGAGGCGGAAGAAAATTTATTAATCGATACCCAAAAGACCGAAGCCTGGGAAGAAGAGCTGTTGGAGCTCGAGCCCGAGCTGGAGCTGGTTAAAGCAGCAGAAGAGACCTCCGGCGAGTCGCTGATCGATGCTGAAGAGGCCATGCAGCGGTGGCAAAATGATTGGGACAGTTTTAACCAGCGCGCAGCCGAGCCACGGCAACGCGCAGAAGTCCAGCAGTCCCGCATTCAGCATCTTGAGCAAGTTCAACAGCGTTTGCTGCAACGTATTGAAAAATTGCGTGAAGAAAAAGCCAATTTACAAGACGGCTCCGACGATGAATCAATCAACGAGCTGACCGAACAGCTTGCCGAGCTGGATTTGGTCGCCGATGAAAAGCGTTTGCAATTGGACGCATTTGTCGAGCAATTGGATAGCACCCGTAATGACAATAATCGTTTCGTAAATGAATTGGATCAGGCGCGCAGCCAGTTGCAAAAGATGCGTGGCCGTCATGCATCGCTTGAGGCCTTACAGCAGGCGGCGATGGGTGAAAAAAACAAAGCAGTTACCCAATGGCTCGCGCAAAATGATTTAACCAATAAGCCGCGTCTCGCAGAGTCAATCAGTGTTGCAGATGGTTGGGACAAAGCACTTGAAACTGTCTTGGGCAACGCGTTACAAGCTGTTTGCGTTGACCAGGTCGATGCTGTAACCGGCCTGCTTGAAAACCTGACCCAAGGTGAATTGGTATTATTTGATACCAATGCAAAAGCTCCCTCTGCTCCAACAACAAAAGCATCTTTGCTGAGTGCAAAGGTTACCGCGTCTTGGGATGCCCAAGGTCTATTGGCCGGCATTTATATTGCAGATGACCTAACCGCAGCGCTTGCTTTGCGTAAACAACTTTCCGCCAATGAATCTGTTATTACTCGCGATGGAATTTGGTTGAGTCCGCATTGGGTGCGCGTTACTCGCGATACCGATGCCAGCTCCGGTGTTATTGCACGTCGTCAGGAGTTGGAAGAGTTGGCGGCAGCGATTGCAAGCGCAGAAGAGAGTATCGAAACAATCAGTGCCCAGCTCGAAGATGGCCGTGCGACCATTAAACGTTTGGAACAGGATCGCGAAACCCTGCGTCGCCAGGTAGATGAAGAGAATCGTAAGTACGGAGAGCTGCGCTCACAATTGAGTGCCAAACAAGTTCGTATTGAACAAATGAATATGCGCCGCGAGCGTGCGGACAATGAGATTCGCGAAGCGCGCGAACAAATGGAGCAGGAAGCCGAACATTTGTCAGAAGCGCGTATGATTTTAAGCGAAGCCATCGAAATGATGGAGCAGGATACCGACTTGCGCGAATCGCTGTTGCAGCAACGCGATGATATTCGCACCGGCTTGGATACAGCTCGCCAACGTGCCCGTCATGACAAAGATAAAGCCCATGAAATCGCCATGTGCTACCAATCGGTAAAAACGCAGTTGGATTCTATTCGCTTGGGTATTGGCCGTTTGCGTGAACAGACCTCACGCTTGCAAGAGCGTCGTGAACAATTGCTTGCCAGCATTGCGGATAATCGTGATCCGGTTGAAGAATATAAGCTCGAACTCGAAGCTTCACTATCCAAACGTCTCTCCGTTGAGGCGTCGTTAACTGAAGCCCGCCGCGCATTGGAAACGGTTGAGCATGAGTTGCGTAATTCCGAACAAGCGCGTAATCGTGCGGAACAAGAGGTGCAAGCTGTGCGTGCACACCTTGAGCAAGAGCGTTTGGCGGCGCAGATGTTTGAAGTGCAACGCGCAGGCATTGTTGAGCAGTTGCAAGAAGAAGAATTAAATCTCGATATCATTTTGGCGGAGATGCCAGAAGGCACCGAAGTTAAACCGTTGGAAGAAGAATTGGAAAGTCTTGCCGGGAAAATTTCTCGTCTTGGTCCAATCAACCTAGCGGCAATTGATGAATATAAAACCGAATCTGAGCGTAAAAATTATCTCGATGCACAAAATGCCGATTTGATAGAAGCGCTTGAGACTCTGGAAAACGCGATCAAGCGCATTGATCGCGAAACCCGTACACGCTTTAAAGAAACATTTGATCAAGTAAACAAAAGTTTGCAGGAATTATTCCCCAAAGTATTTGGTGGCGGCCACGCCTATTTGGAATTAACCGGCGAAGAGCTATTGGATACAGGTATTACGATCATGGCGCGCCCGCCAGGCAAGCGTAACAGCACCATCCATTTATTGTCGGGTGGTGAAAAAGCGTTGACGGCGATTGCGTTAGTATTTTCGATTTTCCGTTTGAACCCGGCTCCATTCTGTATGCTCGACGAAGTTGATGCGCCACTTGATGACGCTAACGTTGGTCGCTACGCGCGTATGGTTGAGGAAATGTCGGCGCAGGTGCAATTTATTTACATCACGCATAATAAAAATGCGATGGAAATGGCGCACCAATTGTTAGGCGTTACCATGCATGAGCCCGGTGTATCGCGCTTGGTAACAGTAGATGTGGACGAAGCTGCGGAATTGGCTGCAGTTTAAACATTGAACTAATTATTACGGATAACCTTATGAAAGATTGGCTCATCATTATTGGTTTTTTGCTGATTCTGCTGGTGTTGGCAGATGGGATCAGGCGCAAGCGTAATGAGCGCAATGGCAATATTAAAGTGTCCCGCTCGCTTAAGAAAAGTTTAAAACAACAGGCGGAATATGAAGACGATGTTCCCGCTGAAACCCCGAGTTACACCAGTGAATTACCCAATGGTGGTGCGCGTGTAGTTGGGCAGCGCGATCCTTCTGTGCGTATTCCGAGCATTGAAAAAAAACCGCAAGCCAAATCCTATTTGGAAAAACATCCGCAACATGATGCAGAAGAACCTGTTATCGCACCTCGCGTTCAGCGTGAACCTCAACAGGCGAGTTTAAATCTTGGGCAATCAGTTCCCATGCTAATGGAGTCGGTAGAGGATTCAAAACCGCGTGCATCATCAGTTAGTGAGCGTATTGAGCCTAGTTTTACGGCATCGCGTGATGAAGATCTTGACGAAGATTATGATGATCTCCAGGACGATAGGTACGAAGGCGAAGATTATGAGCGTGATGATCATCCCTATACCCGTGAACTTCAGGATGATCATGAGCGTGAAGTTTTTGCGGAAGACGAACCTGACTACATCGAAGAAGAACAGGACGTGGATAGGGACGATGACGACAGATATGAAGATGACGAATACAGTCATGAAGATGAGTATGACGAAGATGAAGAGTATGAAAATGATGAACCTCATTCTTCATCCGCAACTCAGCAAAATTTTGCCGAAAAACAACCTGCAGAGCCTGAAGAAGTATTAATCATTAATGTCATGGCACATAAGGGTGAAATGTTTAATGGTGGCGATTTGCTCGATGTAATTTTGAAATGTGGCATGCGTTACGGAAGCATGGATATTTTTCATCGTCACAGTGATGCCAAAGGCGAGGGCGCTTTATTGTTCAGCATGGCCAATATGGTTAAGCCGGGCACATTTGATTTGGATGCGATGGAAGAATTCGAGACGCCCGGTGTAAGTTTATTTATGACGTTGCCAATTAATGCTGACTCGATGCAATCTTTCGATTTAATGGCCGACACCGCGCGCGCGATTGCCGAAACATTAAATGGTGAATTAAAAGACGAGCAGCGCAGTGTAATGACTCGCCAGACACTTGAACATTGCCGCCAACGTATTCGCGATTTTGAACGCACTCGTTTATTTCGTCGCCCGCCGCGTTAACTTCTAATTAATTCCAGCCTGTGCAAGGAGGCGCAGGTAAACCGTTCGTTAAGGCATGAATCGCGCATTCTCCAAGCCGAATCCTCAGGTAATTTTATTCATGTCGACTCTTTCTATATTTGATTCTCATCCCGAAATTGCGCAAGAAATTGCTGAGTTGCGCAAAGATATCCAACATCATAATTATCGTTACTACGCGTTGGATGATCCCCGAATTACCGATGCTGATTACGACCGCTTGATGCAGCGCTTACGGCAATTGGAACAACAGTATCCAGAACTCATTACTTCTGATTCGCCAACGCAGCGGGTTGGTGTCGCTCCTCTATCTGAATTCCAGACAGTTGTGCACGAAATGCCGATGCTGTCGCTGGATAATGCGTTTAATGATGACGACCTGCTCGCGTTCAATCAGCGAGTCCAGGACCGACTGAAAACAAAAAACGACATTGAATATGCCTGTGAGCTAAAACTCGATGGTATCGCGGTGAGCTTGCTCTATCGCGATGGTGTGTTGGTCCGCGGTGCAACACGTGGCGATGGCACCAACGGTGAAGACATCACCCAAAATGTGCGCACCATCAATTCTATTCCATTGCGCTTGCAAGGCGATGGTTACCCTGCTGTGCTGGAAGTGCGCGGTGAAATCTATATGCCTAAGGCAGGTTTTAACGCCTTAAATGAAAAGGCTCGTGCAGCAGGTGAAAAATTATTTGTAAATCCGCGCAATGCGGCGGCGGGTTCATTGCGACAATTGGATTCGCGTATTACAGCAAGCCGCCCGTTGGAAATGTGCGCTTATAGCGTGGGCAGGGTTGATGGCGGTGAACTGCCCGATACCCATACAAATGTTTTAGCAGCACTAAAATCCTGGGGTTTTTTAACTAATCGGGAAACACAGAGTGCCCGGAATATCCAAGAGGCAATAGGGTTTTATCGCCAGATTGGTAGTAAGCGTGATGCGCTTGCTTATGATATTGATGGCATCGTTTTTAAAGTTAATTCTCGTCAGTTACAAGACGAATTAGGCTTCATCTCCCGCGCTCCACGCTGGGCTATCGCCTATAAATTTCCGGCACAAGAAGAATCGACTGTTTTAATGGATGTTGAATTCCAGGTTGGCAGAACTGGTGCCGTTACACCGGTTGCTCGTTTGCAGCCTGTGTTTGTTGGTGGTGTCACCGTGTCAAATGCGACGCTGCACAACCGCGATGAAATTAATCGTTTGGGAATAAAAATTGGCGATACAGTTATTGTCCGTCGAGCGGGCGATGTGATTCCGCAGATTGTGCAGGTTGTGGAAAGCAAGCGGCCCGCTGATGCGCGCGATATTCTTTTCCCCGATCATTGCCCCGTATGCAATTCACCTGTCGAAACCGTTGCCGGTGAAGCGGTAGCCCGTTGTTCTGGTGGGTTGGTGTGTGCGGCCCAGCGAAAAGAGGCCATCAAACATTTTGCTTCACGCAAAGCAATGAATGTAGAAGGTTTGGGCGATAAGCTCGTCGAGCAATTGGTTGATTTGGGATTGGTTAAGAATCTTGCTGATATTTATTCTTTGACCCGTGAGCAGTTAGCTGCGATGGAGCGGATGGGTGAAAAATCGGCAGACAACATTTTGGCTGCGTTGGAATTCTCCAAGAAAACCACGCTGGCAAAATTTATTTATGCTTTGGGCATTCGCGAGATTGGTGAGGCTACTGCGCGCAATCTTGCCAATTACTTTGGCAGCCTTGAATCCTTGGCAGCGGCTGATCAGGAAGTATTACAGCGAGTGCCGGATGTGGGCCCGGTAGGTGCGCATTTTGTTGCCGAGTTTTTTGAGCAGGAATCCAATCGTATTGCAGTAGCCGCGCTACGCGACGCGGGAATACATTGGAATAATATCGAGGTTGCAAGTCCCGAAGCGCTGCCGTTAGTTGGCTTGACCTATGTATTAACCGGCACACTGGAATCGCTCTCGCGCGATGATGCCAAAGCGCACTTGCTTGCATTAGGCGCAAAGGTTGCCGGTAGTGTTTCGGCCAAGACCAATTATGTTGTAGCTGGCCCCGGTGCAGGTTCCAAACTTGCTAAAGCAGAAGAGCTTGGTTTAACCATAATGGATGAAGCTGGCCTGATTGAGCTGTTGCGCCAACACGGGTTGCCGGCATAAATGATTTATTCAGCGTGTAAATTTTTATTAGTTGGATGTTTGTTGGTCTTGGCTGGTTGTTCCTCTTTACCGCCTTCGAATCCCAATAATTTGTGCGATATTTTTGAGGAGAAATCCTCCTGGTATAAAGATTCCAAGAAGGCCGAGCAGCGGTGGGGATCATCTGTGCCGGTTATGATGTCGATCATGTATCAGGAATCCCAGTTCAAGCACAATGCTCGTCCTCCTCGTTCCAAAATTCTATGGATTATCCCAGGGCCAAGGTTGAGTGATGCGTACGGATATCCGCAAGCGAAGGATGCCGTGTGGGGCGAGTACCAGGACCAAAGTGGCAATGGTTGGTCGCGGCGCGATAACTTTGGCGATGCGATTGATTTTATTGGCTGGTATAACAAGCAGAGCCAAAAGCGCAGCCGTATCGGGTTAAATGATAGTTATAACTTGTATTTGGCGTATCACGAGGGGCATGGTGGTTTTAACCGCGCGACCTATCGCAAAAAAAATTGGCTGTTGAATACTGCGCGCAAAGTAGAGAGCCGCGCAAAACAATATCAAATCCAATTGCAGCAATGCGAAGAGCAATTTAAAAGCAGTTGGTGGTGGCCGTTTTGAAACTAAGGGCTTTAACGAGTAACAAAAGTTAATGAAAGCGGAGTGAGTATGGATCAAGAGTCAATTGTCTACGGTTGTATTAAGGACATATCCCCGTCTTTAGTGGAGTCTGAGCGTATTCGGGTCAATCGCGAAGCGATGTTGTCGTTACCGCATGCGGATGAATGGCCGTTCTTGAGTCAGGAAATGTTTTCGATACCAAGTGTTGATTCGCCATTTTTTAATTATCAAACAGAAGTTATGCATTTTGGTGCATCGTACAAAGCAGTCGAGTATGAGTGGGATCAATGGATCGCTCAGTTTGAGTCCTTGTTGAGCAGGATGTACTGGGTATCTGCTACCGTACATTTGGAAACTGAATTGTCTGGTACGCATACTTTTACCTGGGAAGCCAATGGGAATTTCCATAAGCCGGGTTCAGGCGATATGCGCGTGCGTTGTGAGTGGAGCCATGAAGGTTCGCTAGGTCTTTAAGTAAATTTTAATCAGGCATTGAGATATGCAAATTCATTTAACTACACCGGATTTTCGTTTTCGTCGCTTGCGCAAAACAACAGCATTGCGTGAATTGGTGCGTGAAACTCATTTGCGGATGAGCGATATCATCCTTCCAATTTTTATCGAAGAGGGAATCACCGCGCCGGTAGCCATCAAATCCATGCCTGATGTTTATCGCTATCCAGAGGATCATCTTGCAGAAATCGTAAAGCGCGCCTGGAGCAAAGGTATCAAGGCTGTGCTTTTGTTTGGTGTCTCCACTCACAAAGATGATGAAGGTTCAGATACCTGGTGCGAGCATGGTTTATTGGCGCGCATGATCCGCATCGCAAAACAAGCACAACCGGAAATGTTGGTTATTAGCGATAACTGTTTTTGTGAGTACACAGATCATGGCCACTGCGGCGTGGTATCGCATGACGATGTTGATAACGATCAAACGCTAATTAATTTGCAAAGGCAGGTGGTGCTGGCTGCACAAGCAGGCGTAGATATGATTGCCCCATCAGGCATGATGGATGGGATGATTAGCGCTATTCGCGAAGCTTTGGACACGGCCGGTTTTACCCATATTCCGGTGATGTCATATTCCACTAAATTTGCATCGGCGTTTTATGGCCCGTTCAGGGACGCAGTGGATAGCAGTTTTAAAGGTACGCGTAATACTTACCAAATGGACCCCGCAAATGCGCGGGAAGCACTGGCCGAATCCATGCAGGATGAAGCAGAAGGTGCGGATATTTTAATGGTCAAACCCGGTATCGCGTATCTTGATGTGCTCGCGCACATCCGCGCGAATTCTGCACGGCCACTGGCGGTTTATCACGTGAGTGGTGAATACGCCATGATTAAAGCCGGCGCTGCGGCAGGTGTGATTGATGAAAAATCGATTGTGCTTGAAACCATGACCGCATTTAAACGCGCAGGTGCCGATTTAATTATTACTTACTATGCAGAGAAGCTGGCCGACTGGCTTTAATGCAATTTGATGGAAATAGTAAACATGATGACTTTTTTTCGTGAACAGAAATTAATAGCAGCTTTACTGATCGGTAGCTTACTGGTGTTATTGCTTGGAGCCGGTTTGATTATGTATTCCAGCCATGCAGCGAAAGAAGCGGCGATAGCAGAAGCTTCTGTGCAGCGGCTTACGTCGATTGCCAATGATGCCAGCAAAAAGTTGCAAGAAACCATTGTTTATTCCGATGTGCCTATTACGGATGTTAAGCCGGACGACTCCGTTGCCAAAGTATCGGCGTTAAATGGTCGCGTTCCCGACGTGGGTAGTGACGATTGGTGTGAAGTTATGATGGTTAAGGATGCCAAAGACTGGACTAAAGAAGAACAGTCGATTTTTGCAAAAAATTGTATCTAGTAATGCTATTAAATTCCGCTTTATTTTTTGTGAACCTCCCTGATGTTTTTTAGCGATTCCCGTCAGCATTTTTTTAACCCGTTAACCGGCAAGTACCGCGAGTTGGTGGCGGAGTGTTTGCGCTTGCTGTATCAGCGCCTCTATACCGATTTGCGTGACTATGGCCACGCAATGAACCGCGAACAATTAGTCGATATCTTTAAGGAAGCTATCGCCCGCGCCCCGATCCTGGATGCGGACACCATTGACGCCAGCGGTGATGATACCAATGAAGGCCGTTTTAAAACCCAGCGCGATCTCGCCAGTTTTATTATCAATCGATTAATTGAAAATGGTTGGCTGGAAAAGCAAGTGGATGAAACCAGCCTGCAGAGCAGCTACGGCTTTAGTCGCATGGGGCGCCTGTTTACCCAGCCGTTTGCGGACAACGATTCAAACCAGTTTCGGACCCGTAACCGCAATACCCGTAACACGCGCAATAGTTTGCAGGCGTTTTATGATCAAGGTGAAATTAACGATCTGCTCGATGCATACGAATATTCCGAGCGGATTATCAGTGACTTCACAGATGTTATTTCGGAATTGGAAGAACGTAAGCGGCAACTGGTGCGCGAAGTTGAATCGCGTCAATTAATCCAACAGGCGAGCGATGAATTTTTTGATTTTATGGAAACGGTTTTCAAACCTGACCTGGAAGTACGTTTATCGGCGGATAGCGTAGAAAAATACCGCGACCAGATTTCCGACATCATCACCAAAATTCGCCGTAAGCGGAAATATGGTTTGGGTGATGCCGAAACCGCAGCAAAAGATTGGCGCGCGGTAATGGAAATCCGGCTGCGTAAAGCCTTGCCGCAAAAAGTGGTGCCCAATGTTTCGCTGCTGGAAACCTTGCTGCAAACCATCGATTCCCGCTTGAAAAATGCCTGCGACATTATGTTGCCAGCGCTACGCCGCGCACTAAATACCTTTACCCAGCGCGCCGATATTATCATTCGTCAACTCAGCTACATTAATAGCCGCGGGCAGGATGATTTGATGGATGTGTATCGCTCGTTAAGTAATTTAACAGCGGAACAACAAGATCAAATATTGTTGGAGCAGGGCGAGTCTATTGCCGGTATTCAAATGGGCTTTGTCGACCCTGCGCAGATTCAATTGCGCGCACCGCGCAATATCCAGGTCATACGCTCCACGTTGGATGATGATAAAGCACTGGATGCCGAAGCACAGAAAGCATTGTTTGTGCAGCAAGCGCTCGATAAGGCCTTTATTTTGCAATCCAGTAGTTTGCGCGATTACGTGTATTCATCGCTGGTAGTAAAAGGCGAAATAAAAAGTAGCGAGTTGCAGGCGAAAAATATGCAAGAGCTGTTGAACCTCTCTCATGCGATTGAAGTGGGTGCAGCGGCGAATTTGTCATCCCGTTATCGCTTCGCTATTACGCAAGAAGCGAATTGGCTTCACGCACAGCCAATGGTCAGTAGCGATAAATACTTTAAACAGCGCGATGAGTTTGTGATTAGCTTGATCGACGACGGTGTAAAAAATGAGTGATCAATTAAGTTCATTGCTGCAAGAGCAGTTAGACAAACATAATTTGACGTTGGATAGCTGGCGCGAACTGGTACAGCGGTTGTTGGATTACGGCGTGCTTTGTCGCGATGATAGCCAGGTAGAGGCAGAATTATATGACCGTTTTGTGCGCATCCATGAACTGGTAAATGACTATCTCAGCTTGATGGGCGTTCGTTTTCAGCACGATAGCCACTTTCGTTTCGTCCGCATATTGCCACCCGGTGCCCGTTTGCCCGGTATGGATGATGAAACAGACGAGCCATTTAATGCCGGTTTGCGCAGCCGTCTAAACCAGCATGAAGTTGCTTTGGTATTGGTGCTGCGTGCCGAGTATGACAAGGCGCTGCGCGAAGGTAGTATCGACGAGCAAGGCTGCGCGACCTTATCACTTGAAGCCATTGCGATGGCGATGAAAAGTTTGCTGCGTAGGAGCCTGCCAGAAAACCTGGGTGAGCGTCGGCAGGCGTTTAAACGTTTACGCCAATTAAGGTTAATTAATTTTTTTGCTGAATCCGATATAGATTCCGCTGAGAGCTGGATCAAAATTCGCCCGTTGATTATCAATCTTGTGAATAACGAATGGCTTGAGCAAATTCGCAACCACCTCGCTGAAAATTTACTGCTGGTTGAAGAGGGCATTGGTGACGATGATGATCAGGATCCAGCCACAGAATCAAAATCGCACAAATCCGCTCCGCATTTGAATCGTTCGCTTTTCGCGGCAGAAGAATAGTTATGTATCTCAAAAAATTTATCTATGTAAACTGGGGCAATGTACCCAATACCGAATTTGATTTTGGCCCGATTAATTTATTTTCAGGCGGAAACGGCTCGGGGAAAACCACCGCGGCAGACGCGATCCAAACGATTATGACGGCTGCGCATGACAACCTGTTCCACTTTAACCCAGGGCAGGATGAATCCAGCCAGCGCGGTCGCGGCGGAAAACTGGTGCGTACCTTGGCATCTTATGTTCTTGGTTGCGATGACGGTGCCTACTCGCGTCCGCAAGGTTGCGATGGCTATCTGGCGGCAGTGTTTTATCCAACGCAAGGTGAAAATAGCGAGCCATTTACCGCATTGATTGGAATGCGCGCATTTTTGGAAACGACCGGACAGGGTGCATCGCTACAAAAAGTAGCGCGACTTGACGACACCCAGTTTTATATTTTGATCGATGTAGAACTTAGCCTGAAAGATTTACTGAAAGAAGAGAAAACCCACAAGTACGTTGTACCACTGGATAAACTTTATGCCGGTTTGCGCCGTCAATATGGCCAGCAACAGGTAGAGAAATACGATAAGAAAAAATCGTATCTTTGCCGTTTGTACGGTGCGTTGCGCGGCAAAAAAGACGCTATTTCCGAACGCGAATCCATGAATGCCGCGCGCGCCTTTTCACGCTTTATGGCATACAAACCCATCAAGGGTATAGATGAATTCGTCGCGAATGAAATTTTAGAGTATCGCGATCTCGGCGAAGCAATTCGCACAGTTTCAACCATGTTGAAACGTATCCACACGATGGAAGCGGACGCGCGTACCTTGCGTCAAGGTATCGAACGTATGGCGCAAGGGCGCCAATGGTCGGATAACTTTATTGTCAATTGGTTAGAACAGCAGGTTTTGCAATATTCCCTCGCCAGGCGTCGTTATACCGATTCTCAATCCTTGTATTTGGAAGCAAAACATAAACAACAACTATTGCGCGAAGCTTCGGCAAGCCATCAGCAAACATTGGCAGCTTGTGAAGCGCAGCGTGACGAAATCAACCAGTTGATCCTTGCCGCGACAGCGCGCCGTTTGGGCGTGCCTGCATTGCGCGATAAAGATCAACTGGAGCAAGAGAAACACGCACAAGAAAAACAAATCCAGCAACAAATTCCTGAGTTGCGTAAGCAGCATCAGCAAATGCAAACCAATTTGGAAGCGGCGCAACAATTTGCGCAAGCGCTTCGCCAAACATCGATTGCGGTGGAGTTGCCAGCATTAAAAGATGCGGGCCTCAACAATTTGGTCAAAAGCCTTTGTAGCGAAACGGACTCGCTTGATATTCATCAATTGTTAAATCGCGATTTGATCGAAGTTAGCCCGCTTGAACCACAGCTGGCAAAAGTAGCTGAACTTCAAAAGCACCATAATGCATTTGCGGCGAGTTTGTTTGATCTTGATATTAATGCCGGCGCAATACGCCTGAACTTACGCGACCAATTGGCACAAGAGCGCGATAAACGCAAAGCCCAAACCGAACGCCTGCAAAAGCAAACGGAAGTGAAGCGTCGCGAGATCCAAACCCTGGAATCCAAACAGGTAAGTTATCCCGGTTTTGTGCGTGCAGCACTGGATGCTATTGCGGCTCAATGCCCGAAAGCCGACGCGCGCGTGCTGTGTGATTATGTAGATGTTGTTGATCGTGAATGGCAGGCAGCCATTGAAGGTTATATTGGTGCTGCGCGTTTTGGCATTATTGTCGAAGCCGAATATGAAGCTGAGGCGATTGCGATAGTGCGAAATATGGCTGGGCAGGGCAATCGCGCGCGTATTATCCAGGGTGAAAAGGCGCGTAAAGATTTGGATAAAACCAATGACTCCCATGCTAATTCCATTATTCAAGTAATGAGTTTCTCACATGCCACTGCAGAAGCTTACATTAAGGCAAGTTACGGCAATGTACAGCGCGTGGAAAATGCCAAAGAATTAAAAAATACCCGCCGTGGTATCACCAAAGATGCAATGGGCTCAGGCAATTATGCGATGTTCCGCTGCGATATGGCCGATTCAGAATTGGTGTTTGGTCAAGGTGCCCGCGAGCGCGCCCTGGAAGCCAAGCGCAATGAGTTTCACGCATTGGTGAGTGAGTGGCAGGCATCAATTGCTTTTGCCGAAGAAACGCAAGAACTGTTACTGGCGATAGATAAAGTAAAACCGCTCATTTACGCTGAAACCTTGCAAGCCATGCTGGCTGCGCAAAATAAAATCCAGTCCATTGAATCCAAATTACAACAATTGGATTTAAGTGATACCAATGCGCTTGAAGCGGAGCTGGAAGAGCTGCAAGCCCGATTACAAGAACAAAATCAATTATATGCGAAGCTGAACAGCGCACAGGTGGATTGCCGTGCGGACTTAAAACTTGCAGATAATCACTGCCATAAATTGGATGCGGAGCAAGATAAAACCCTCGCACAAGCGGACACCTGTGAAGCGAATGTGCAAAGCATTACCGGGTTCTGGCCGGAGTTTAATGCTGATGCAAGGTTGCAATCGGCCGACGAAGCAGTTGCCCAGCACAATGCAGCCTATTTTGAAGCCCAATTGGCCGGTGTAAATGCAGAATTGAAAACGATTTTGCATCGTTTGCAACAAGCAGCAATGGTGCACAACCAATTCTGCTCCACCAGCGACGCGATTTTGTTTGATATCGACTACAACGACGATTTAGGCAGCGCGAATTTCCGCGCGATATGCGATATGCGTCGTCAGTTTGATGCGCTCTATAACCGCGATAAAAACCATATCCTCGCCCAACGCCACCAGGAGATTGAATCGCTGCGCGAAAGTTTTAACAACGCTTTTGTGACCAATTTGTGTCACTCGATTTATCAAGCAATTAACGATGGTAAAAAAGTTCTGGAAGAATTAAACAAGGAGCTGGAACATCATCGTTTTGGCGCGGATCGCGAGCGTTTCCGTTTTGATTGGGAATGGGTTGCGGAATTTAAAGAGTATTGGCAATTTTTTAAAGCGGTTATCGATAGCCCAAGTTTGGATGAGGGCGAAACCCTGTTCAATATGAAACTCGACGAAAAACACCAAAAAGTCCGCGAGCGTTTGATGACTATGTTGCTTGATGAGGATGAACAAAAAGCGCTGCGCGAGTTAACCAGAATTGCCGATTATCGCAATTATCGTCGTTATGAAATTTACAAAGAGCCGGAAGGAAAAGCACCGATTGCCCTAAGCCAATACGGTACAGGGTCTGGTGGGCAGTTGGAAACGCCGGCATATATTATCCGCAGTGCGGCCATTACCTCCGCATTTCGTTTTAACGAAGGTAATAGCCATTTGCGCATGGTATTGGTGGACGAAGCTTTCTCCAAAATGGATGAGCACCGCTCCCGTGAAGTGATCAACTACTTAACCGAGAGCTTGGGTCTGCAATTAAACTTTATTATGCCCAGCAGCAAGTCCGGTCCATTTATGGATTTGATTTCCAATCAATTTGTCTTTAGCAAATGCCCAACAGCAGAACCTGTAGGTGAATTAAAAACCCGGGTAATGCTGGATCGACAGGTATGTGATAAAGAAAAAATCACCAAATTGATGGCCAATCATCGCCGTGCAATCCGCCAACAGGCAGCGTTGGATTTTATGGCCGAAGTTGAAATTTAAGTTGAAATGTAAGTTGAGATACAGTGTGGAAGTGTCGGTAGCAACAACCGCAGCCGATGGATATTAAGTCTGCGTTTGTTGCTCCAATTTCACATGCGGGAAAAAGCGCGCAATCTTTTTAATAAATTTATCCTGTTCAATCGGTTTGACCACATAATCGTCAACGCCATCCTCAATCGCAGAGCGGATTTGTTTGGCTTCGCTTACTGCTGTGACCAACATGAATACCGTCCCCATATAACGTTCAGCGGCGCGCATAGCGTCGTGCACATCCAGCCCGGATTTGCCGGGCATATTCCAGTCGCACAACACCAGGTCATAAATAGGGTTCGCGTCGTACATCATGCTGATGCCGCGCTGACCGTCGTTGGCGTAATCGATTTGGTTTATCCCGGCGGTATTTAAGTAGGCGGTAATCAGGTCGCAAATTAATTGGTCATCATCTACCACCAGTACCCGTATTTGTTTCGGTGTGAGTTCCTGGCGGCGGCCAAGGGCGGCCTGGCGAATGGGTGATACCGCTTTTTCAGAAATATAATGATTTACGGTATTTTTTTCTGTGGCAGTTGCTGGTTTCAGTTGAAGGGTAATTTTTTGTAAAACTGAATCTATGATCAGACGATTTTGTTCCAATTCGGATTTAGAGTTGGCTTCCGCGCTGCCAATGTTTTTAGCAATCCAGGCGCGTTTTTGTGCCAGCGTCTGTCCAATTATTTGCAATTCCTGCTTGGTAAACATAAGCGACCTTAACTTGTGTGGAAACGAAACTTCTTACAATATAGCCCAGTCTGTTTTCTTAGCTAGCATTGGTTAATAACCTTTTACCAATGCAACTTGCGTAACTTAATAACTCTTGATTACTTTTTATAACTACAGGAACTTAAGCGTGTCTGATTTTGAGCAATTTATTAATCGACTTGAACAACTGGTCGCTCGTGTAGAGGCGATCTTGCCGCCCGTGATGCCGGCCCCTGATTGGTCTGCTAGCGCATTCCGTTGGCGTGTGCATGCCAATGGCCATGGATACCTGCAGGCGGTTAAACATCCGCACCGAATTGAATTGGATGCTTTGAAAAATATTGACACCCAGAAAGACTCCTTGTTGCGTAATACGCGCCAGTTTATGGCGGGCAAGTCCGCGAACAACGTATTGCTCACAGGTGCGCGGGGAACGGGTAAATCTACGTTAATCAAGGCAGCCTGGAATGCTTTTGCCGATCAGGGATTAAAAATCATTGAGGTCGATAAAACAGATTTGCTGCACTTGGCCTCTATTGTGGATCTCGTCGGTGAGCGGCCCGAAAAATTCATTATTTTTTGCGATGATTTATCGTTCGAGGAAGGCGAGATCAGCTATAAAGCCTTGAAGTCAGTGTTGGACGGCTCAATTTCTGCTCCTACCGCGAACATGCTTTTTTATGCGACGAGCAATCGCCGGCATCTTATTCCGCAGAAAATGCGCGATAACCTGGATGTTAGCGATGAAGATGGCGAAGTGCGCCCTAGCGATAGTATTGAGGAAAAGGTTTCACTGTCCGAACGTTTTGGCCTTTGGTTAAGTTTTTATCCGTTCTCGCAGGATGACTACCTTGCCGCTGCCAATTACTGGGTAACACAGTTAGGTGGCGAATGGGATAGTAAAACTGAATCCGCAGCCTTGCTTTGGCACAGAACCCGGGGCGCTCGCAGTGGACGTGTCGCGTGGCAGTTTGCGCGAGATTTTGTTGGCCGCGAATGATCTGGCTATCGATTTGGAACGTTTAATGCTGACATAATCTGACAGCGACGCAACCTAAGCTCCGCTGTTAATACTTCAGCTGTATATAGGATTAGGAGTTCATGATGCATACGGGACATTCCACGCTGCGCAACCCCTCAAAAATTCGATCGACTGAAATTTCTTCATTCAAGGAGGATCCATTAGCATTCTCTCCTCACACGCCTCTATTTAGCCGCACGCCTGATTTACGGGCTGGCAATGAGGCGAGCATGCGCCGTACCCTGCGCCATTATTTTCTAGATACATTCAATCGTTACGAATCCTTATTTGATTGCCTCGCCAATGATCAGGCGTTTTACACCAAACCAATTAGCTTACGTCATCCTCTCATTTTTTATTTCGGCCATACGGCCACTTTTTTCGTCAACAAATTATTGCTCACGCGCATGATTAGCGAACGTATTAATCAGCGCTTTGAATCCATGTTTGCGGTGGGTGTGGATGAAATGAGTTGGGATGATCTCAACGATGCCCACTATCAATGGCCGACACCAGCTGAAGTAAAAAATTATCGCGATCAGGTGCGCACGCTGGTGTTGGATTTAATTGATACAGCACCGCTGCAAATGCCCGTTGATTGGAATAATCCGTGGTGGGCGATCATCATGGGCATTGAACATGAGCGCATTCATCTGGAAACTTCCTCTGTTTTAATTCGCCAACATAAACTGGATATGGTGATAAGTTCATCGAATTGGCTGCCCAACCGTACCACTGATATTGCGCCGCAAAATCAACTCGTAAAGGTCGCAGCAGGGCAAGTGCACCTGACGAAAGAGCAGGCGCACCCTCACTATGGTTGGGATAATGAATACGGTACGCATAGCGCGAACGTGCCTGCATTTGAAGCGGCAAAATTTTTAGTGAGTAACCAGGAATTTTTGTCATTTGTAGAGGCGGGCGGTTACGTCAATTTCCACAATTGGGAAGAAGAGGGAAAGGGGTGGCTGGCGTTCACAAAAGCGCAGCATCCTACTTTTTGGGTAAAGAAAACAAATGGTTGGTATTTGCGCTTGATGACCGAAGAAGTTCCCATGCCGTGGGATTGGCCGGTGGAAGTGAACTACCATGAAGCCAAGGCATTTTGTAATTGGAAAAAATCTGAAACTGGCATGGCTGTGCGTTTGCCTACAGAAGATGAATGGTATCGCCTTTATGATGCAGCTGGTTTAAGTGACCTTAACGAACACCTTGCCAACGCCAATATTCAATTGGACCACGGTGCGTCTTCATGTCCGGTCAACCAATTTGCTCATGGTGAGTTTTTTGATGTGGTTGGAAATGTGTGGCAATGGACCGAAACTCCGATTTATCCTTTTGAAGGTTTTGAAGTACATTCAATTTATGATGACTTCACTACACCCACCTTCGACGAGCGCCACAATCTGATTAAAGGTGGTTCATGGATTTCCTGCGGCAATGAAGCCTTGCGCTCATCACGCTATGCTTTTCGTCGCCATTTTTTTCAACACGCGGGCTTCCGCTATGTTGTTTCCGGAGAAATTAAACCTGTGCCCAGCTCCCATTACGAAACCGACAAAATGATGTCGGAATATGCTGAATTCCATTATGGTGATGAATATTTTGGTGTTCCAAATTTTTCTAAAGCCTTGGTGGATGCGGCGATCAATACATTGATTGATAAACCTAAACGCAAGGCGTTGGATTTAGGATGCGCATCCGGCCGCGCAACGTTTGAATTAGCAAGATATTTTGAACAGGTCACGGGTGTCGATTTTTCCGCGCGTTTTATTACGCAAGGCGTGCACCTCGCTCAGGGCGAAACCCTGCGTTACACCTTGGCTGATGAAGGTGAATTGGTTTCATACAAATCGCGTTCTTTAGGTGACTTGGGTTTAAACGAATTCAAACAAAAGGTCGAATTCTCGCAAGGCGATGCTTGTAACCTAAAACCTCAATTTACTGGTTATGATTTTATCCTCGCCGCCAATTTAATTGACCGTCTATACAATCCTGCCAAATTCCTTGGCAGTATTCATGAGCGTTTAAATATTGGTGGAGTTCTTATGCTTGCATCGCCTTACACATGGCTTGTGGAGCACACGCCGCGTGAGGATTGGATTGGCGGGTTTAAGAAGGACGGCGAGAGTTTTACCACTTTGGATGGATTGCAAGCGCATCTGGGCAAGCATTTTCGTTTGATTCAAGGTCCACAGGAGGTGCCGTTTGTGATCCGCGAAACCAAACGCAAGTTCCAGCATACCTTGTCAGAGGTTACTATTTGGGAGCGGTTTGTTTAGATTGTTGACCGGCTTTTGCATCCGATCTTCCAATCGAATAATCGAGTTGAGCAGATAAGGTTTGTCTTGTTCAAAAAATGAATTGTCGATGTTAGTGTTGGGGATGTAAAAAAAGATAAGGTTTTTATTTTTTAATAGCTTCAATTCCTCGTCAAAATAGTGATTGAAGAGTTTATCTAACTGCCCATTCGCGTGGGCTTTTTTCAAACCATATTCTATTCGCTCTGCCAGTAGCGGCTGATTTTTGGCAACAAAGAAATACATGGGTAAATAAGTGTATACGCCAAAATTTTTGACAATGGTGAGTGCTGGCATTGTTTTTTTATAGGCTTTTAATTCCGGTTCAACTTCAAAAATTCCGCGCATAAGCAGCTGAAACCGATGGGCACCGAGCATGGGAATCAACGTCGAATAGGGGCCGCCGTAAACAACGTTGAATCCGTTATCCTCCAGAATTTTTCCTGTTGACCAACCTGGCCCTTGTCCAATACTTAATTTTTTTAGATCATCCAGGCTTCTTATCGTGGAGAATAAAGCTTGGTTATCTTTATGACCCAAGAAAAGACGATAGCTGGATATTCCTCTCATCAGGGGAAAGCGCACTGGTAAAGCTTTATCCAACCATTCCGGTGTTGGCATAGACACAGCAACAGAAATGCTTGTACCTTTTTCCAGCTCTACTAATTGCCGGCGTATGACACTTTGTTGCTCTTGCATCACTATTTTGTAGGGGCCATATTTTTTTTCTGAAAGCTCCAGTGCCTTAGCGAGGAGCGCATCGGCATAGTGTCGATGTGAGGCCTCTACCTCCATGTAAGGAATGGTGACTACTGTTACCGATGGAGCAGTATCCGCTGCGAATAGCGGCAGGCAGGAGAAAATTAAAATGGAGGCTAAGAATAGTTTCATGGTCGCTGGGAGTAAGCTGGTTTATGACTTATTATCGCCCAGTTTTGGCTATTTGGTAGGTATCAACGCACAGCTTTATATAAGTTTTTCAAGCTTAATCTTAAATGAAATAGACATCTTTTTGGTTGCAATACCAAGCACACCAAGTAGTACAAAAATTTATATTTATAAATCTTTACACATGGAGAGTTTTTGACATGACCGAGACAGTTCTAGGGCTGGATGGCAAACCACGCTGCAAGTGGTGTGCAGCAGCGCCAGAATTTTTTGAGTATCACGATAGAGAATGGGGCTATCCGGTCGCAGATGATGTTCGCTTATTTGAAAAACTCTGCCTGGAAGGATTTCAATCCGGGTTGAGCTGGCGCACGATTCTCGCCAAGCGCGAAAATTTCCGTGAAGCATTCTCCCAATTTGATTTTAATAAAGTGGCCACATTTACCGAGCGGGATATTGAGCGTTTATTGCAAAATGAAGGCATTGTCCGTCACCGGGGTAAAATCGAGGCGGTAATCAATAATGCCAGGTGCTTGCAAGAGCTCATCAAGCGGGAAGGTTCATTTGCCAAATTTATTTGGCGTTACGAGCCAAAAATGAGTGAGATTGAGAAGCCTCAATCAGCATCCACTTCTGCGGTTTCTGTGGCCTTATCCAAAGAGCTTAAAAAGCAAGGTTGGAAATTTGTTGGCCCAACTACTGTGTATGCTTTTATGCAGGCAATGGGATTAATTAACGACCATCATGAGGATTGTATTACTCGCGCCAAGATTCAGCAGGCGCGTAGGAAATTTAAAGCTCCGTAAAATGAAAACCACTTATCAAAAAGTAAACGTATAAGGCTTGGCAATGACTTTTAATTTTGATGAAGAAATCCAGCGTGAAAATACCCACTCTGTAAAATTTGATGGCCGCCAAAATTATTTTGGCACTACTGATGTATCGCCTTTATGGGTTGCCGATATGGATTTCGCCGTGTCGACATGTGTGACGGACGCATTGCAAAAGCGTATGAACCACCCAATATTTGGCTACACGCTTTATCCAGACAGTATTTATCAATCGATTATCGATTGGTTTCAGCGCCGCCATCAATGGACGATCAAGCGCGAGTGGATTGTGTTTGCCCCTGGCGTTGTGCCGTCGTTATTTGCGGCGGTACAAGCTTTTTCTCAAGAAGGTGAGGGCGTGATTGTACAGCCGCCCGTGTATTTCCCCTTTTTTTCCGCGGTAACTACTAATAACAGGAAATTAATCAATAACCCATTGCGGGAAATAAATGGTCGTTATGAAATAGATTTTGATCATTTGGAAACATGCGCGAAACAAGGTGCTCGTTTGTTATTGCTTTGCACTCCGCACAACCCGGTAGGCCGAGTATGGTCAGTAGATGAGTTGAACAGGGTTTTGGAAATAGCTCGCCGCTATGATCTCACGATTCTTTCTGATGACATTCATTGCGATTTGGTTTACTCCGGTGCTAGGCACACAATGCTGGGGCGGCTTGCGGAACCGGGCGATAAAATTGTTACGACAATTGCGCCCAATAAAACTTTCAACATTCCCGGCTTGGGTTTGTCGGCATTGATAATTCCGGATGCGCATTGTCGAAAAATGATGGTCAAGGCTTTCGAATCCCTGCATGTTGGCAACCACAATCCTTTTAGTATTGTTGCATTTGAAGCCGCATATCGCGGTGGCGATGAATGGCTCGATGCATTGATGAATTATTTGAAGGTTACACGCGATTTTGTTGCAGATGTTATTGCGCGTGAGATTCCACGTATTCGGTTGATAAAACCTGAGGCAACTTATTTGCTGTGGCTGGATTGCCGTGAAATGGGGATGAGCGATCCCGCATTGCGTGATTTTTTTATCCGCCAATGCAAGATTGGAATGAATCCTGGTACTGTGTTTGGGGAGGGAGGGAGCGGTTTTATGCGTATGAATATTGGTGTGCGCCGCTCTGTTATCGAAAATGCCTTGGATGTCATTAAAATGAATGTCGCTTAAAATATATTTTTTATTTGGTGTGGAGGCATTTAATAATTATTTGTGTGACGTGTTTCTTATAAAATTAAGCTAATTGTTTTTTGAAAAAATTACATTTTAAATGCCTTTTTTATAATTTTTTTTGATGTTTGACATGATTGTTTGTGGGTGTATATTTGATGCAATTTATCAATTTACTTTAGTAAAGGATTTATATGCGCTCAAGTTACGATCAGCTACTTCATGCGTTTCGAGGGATTGCCATATTGTGCATTGTCTTGATGCACGGTTTTGGTTTCATGATTCATTATGCGGCAAATGAACCACCCGAAATCAAAGTGGGCATTTTCTATGTGCTCAACGAAGTTCTCTTTCATGATGGAACGATTTTTTTTGCGCTCATATCCGGTTTGCTTTTTTCATACGTATTAGCGAGAAAAGGATGGGCTTCTTTTTTTAGGAGCAAATTAGTTAATGTTGTTTTTCCCTATCTTTTTTTCACCATAATTTTTACCTATTTTTATTGGGACTCAGAAACTGAATTAAAGATGGTTATCTATTCTGGCGATGCCTTGGGGTTTTTCCAGAAAGTGTTTGAGAATTTCATCACAGGTGAGGCGATATTCTCTTTTTGGTATATTCCCGTTCTACTTGTGTTGTATCTTTTGACGCCACTGCTATACACCGTTATAAGAACACCTCGCCTTCAGTGGCTAATTATTCCACTTGCGCTCATGCCCTTGGTCACCTCGCGGTTTTGGCCGGAAATTGTGTGGACTAATTTTGCGTTCTTCGTCGGTGTTTATACGTTGGGGTTGTACGCAGGAGCCCATTACCCGCAAATATTGGATAAATTAAATTCCCATGTTTACCTTCTGATGGCGGTTGCGGTTATCACCACACTGGCCCTTGTTTTAATGTTCAAATTAAAAATTGATAAATGGCATTTCATTTCATTACGCGAGTCGGTTTGGTACGTCCAAAAGCTGGCATTCGCTAGCTTGATCCTGATTTTCTGTAAGCGTTACATTGAGATGGTTCCTTCATTTATCTACACCTTGGGAAATTATGCGTTCCCGATTTTTTTCATGCATGGCTTTTTAATGTGGTCAGTCTATGCGCTCTTGTTGTGGCTAAATTCCCAGATCAGCAGTTATCTCCTCATTCTCCTCTCCTGTGTCGCGATGGTTGTTGTGGTTACGCTTTTCTGCCTGCTAATCAGCAGGGCCTGCCAACTCGTCTTTAAGCGGTGGTCACGCCAAATTATCGGTGCCTAAGCCGGAATTTAACTTCTTAACGTGATAACGGAGTAGCTTGGTTCGGGCTACTCCTTGGCCTTCCTATCCCTAGTAAAAACCTGATTGAACGCTAGACTCAAGTTAATGGGTCTGGTGACGATAAGACTTGCGTGAATGGATTTTATTGGGGTTTTTATATGTCAATTACTCGAAAATTTATGCTGACTTTGGCCGTGATTGTTTTTGGTGGCCTACTGCTTACGGCACTGACTTTTTACATTTTTGAAAGCCGGGCGGTGCGAGCACAAGCGGCTGATGAAAGCGAGCGTATAAGTCGGGAATCGCTGCGTTTGCTCGGTGTGATCGATGTGATTATGACGGAGCGGGTTAAAAACAGCATGGCGCTATTGCGCGACTACGGCCGGGAACTGGGAGCTCCAACGCAAGGGGAGACGATTCGCGTAAATGACCGCGAGGTGCCGGATTTGCTATTGGGGTCAACGGCCATCGGCAATCAGTTTGGATTGGTTGATAAATTGACCTCTATTATGGGCGGTACTGCCACCATTTTTTCCCGCGTCGGGGCTGATTATGTGCGTATCTCCACCAATGTAATGACTCCGGCAGGGCGCGCGACCGGGACTGTACTTGCTCCACAAGGCGCTGCAATTAAGGAAATTCAACAAGGTAAACCGTTTTACGGTTTGGTGGATATTCTGGGCAATCCGTATGTGACTGGCTATGAGCCCATTGTGGATGGTAATTCCAATACCATCGGTATTTGGTATGTCGGTTACAAGGCGGACTTACAAGAATTGTTTTCGTCGGTGCAACAAGGCCGTGTGCTAAAAAAAGGATTCGTGGCGATTCGCGATAACCTGGGGAACATACGCGTGCATTCGGACAATATTGCTCCCGATGCAGTGAATGAGATTCTCGGGGGGAATAAGACCGGTTGGCAGATCGATAAAAAAACCTTTGGCCCCTGGAAATACGACATTATTACGGCTTATGCGGATGCCGAAATTGATGAAATGGTGGCTGCATCTTCATTAAAAGCGGCGTTGATTATTCTCTGCGGCGGCTTGGTAGTAATCGTTATTGTTTATCAATTGATTCAAGCAGTTGTCATCAGGCCTCTGCATCAAACAACCCAGCGGTTGCACGATATTGTCAATGGTGAAGGTGATTTAACACTTCGTTTCAATTCGACCGGCAGCGACGAATTGGCGGGGCTGGCAAACGGTTTTGATAGTTTGATGGATCGCTTGCAAAAAACGATTAACTCTGTAGCCGGGGCCACTAACCAATTGTTCTCATCTGCGAATGAATTAAAAAGCATCGCGACCCAATCAAACCAATCGGTTGTATTGCAGACTGAGGATATCAATAGCATCGCCAGTGCAATCTATGAAATGAGCACCTCTGCCCAGCAGGTCGCCAACCATGCGGACAATGTTGCGCAAGCCGCCAGCCAGGCTAAACGCGAATCTGACCAGGGGTACAGCAACTTACGAACAACCATCGATTCCACCCAGGTGCTGGCCGGCAATATTGAGCAAGCTGCCCAAGGTATTGAAGCGCTCGCAGGTGCGACCAATGAGATTGGAGCGGTGCTGAACGTAATTCGCTCGATCGCCGAGCAAACCAATCTGCTGGCGCTGAATGCTGCCATCGAGGCCGCGCGAGCTGGCGAGCAGGGGCGGGGATTTGCCGTAGTGGCCGATGAGGTCCGCTCACTGGCCAGCCGTACCCAGTCCTCCACGGAAGAGGTGGATAAGATGGTGAAACGATTCCAAAGTAATTCGATCCACGCCTCTGAACGTATGCGCCTTGCTGAAGAGCAGGTGCATGCCAATGTGAAGGCTGCTGATAGTTCGGGTAAATCGATCCAGCAGGTATTGTCTGCCGTATCTGAGCTGAGCAGCCTGAATCAGGAGATTTCCGCATCAGTGCGGGAGCAGAGCAAAGTGGCTGAAGATATCAGCAACAACATCACTCGCATCAATAGTAATAGCGATAAAAACCACCTGCGTGTACAGGAAACCCTGCGCTCGGCGGAGGTCGTCACCCAACTGACGGAGGAAATTCAACGGCAGTTATCCCGGTACAAGGTGTAATTTGGGTTGCTTGGGGAAAAGTGGTGAGTCGGTCTGGGAGTCACGCATAGGAGGGAGGTCACGCGCGGAATAGATTGGTGTTTTGGTTGTTTTTTGTCCAAATTTGGATGGAAGTTTTACGTGCTTCAGGTACAATCCGCCGACTTTTTTCCGGCTCCTCCAATTGCACGAGACACTATGACTGTAAATACCTTCGATCCGTCACAAACCACTACCTTGGATGCCCCCGCGAAATCGCTGGCAAGCCAGTCGCTGATTGCCAGCAGCAAAGGCAATACCATCGGATTTGTGTCGCTCGGTTGCCCTAAAAACCTGGTGGATTCAGAGCGAATCCTGACCCAGTTGCGCATGGAAGGCTACAACATTGTGCCCACCTACAATGACGCCGATATGGTGATTGTGAACACCTGCGGCTTTATCGATAGCGCTGTACAGGAATCCTTGGGGGCTATTGGTGAGGCGTTGGCCGAAAACGGCAAAGTATTGGTAACTGGTTGTCTTGGCGCAAAAAAAGACGAAATTATCCAGATTCACCCCAATGTATTGGGCGTGACCGGCGCTCATGCTTATGAAGAAGTCTTGTCGCAAGTGCATGAGCATTTGCCTCCCAGCCCGGTCCACAACCCGTTTACTGACCTTGTCCCACCGCAAGGCGTCAAACTGACTCCTCGTCACTATGCTTACCTGAAGATCTCCGAAGGCTGTAACCACTCGTGCAGTTTCTGCATCATCCCTGATATGCGCGGCAAACTGGTTAGCCGCCCAATTGGACAGGTGATGGGTGAGGCGGAGCGTTTGGTGAAAGCGGGCGTCAAGGAACTGCTGGTTATTTCCCAGGATACTTCGGCTTATGGTGTTGATATCAAACATCGCACCGATTTTTGGGATGGTCGCCCGCTCAAAACGGATATGTACCAACTGGCTGCAGCTCTGGGTGAGCTGGGTGTATGGGTGCGCTTGCATTATGTTTATCCGTATCTGCATGTGGATAACATTATGCCGCTAATGGCCGCTGGGAAGGTTTTGCCGTATCTGGACATCCCGTTCCAGCACGCTAGCCCTACCTTGTTGCGCAAAATGCGTCGCCCGGGTCAGGTTGAGAAGACCCTGGAGCGTATTAAAAGCTGGCGCGAGCAAGTCCCAAACTTGACAATCCGCTCAACCTTTATCGTGGGTTTCCCGGGCGAAACGGAAGAGGATTTCCAGGAGCTGCTGAACTTCCTTGAAGAAGCGCAATTGGATCGGGTTGGATGTTTCCAATATTCGCCGGTTGAAGGCGCCAAGGCCAATGATTTGCCGGATCACGTGCCCGATGAGATCAAGCAAGAGCGCTACGACCGTTTTATGCAATTGCAGCAAAAAATCTCCACTGAACGCTTGAAGCAAAAAGTGGGTCAGACCTTGCAGGTGCTAATCGACGAAGTGGATGAAGAAGGCGCGATTGGGCGCAGTTTCGCGGATGCCCCAGAGATCGATGGTTGCGTCTATCTCAACGGTGAAGAGGATGTAAAACCGGGCGATATGGTGAATGTATTGATCGAGCATTCAGATGAATACGATCTTTGGGGTACCAAAGTCTAAATTCACTTTGTTATTTGTCCGGAAAATCCCCCACTTGCGCAAGCTTTGGGGGATTTTTTTATGGTGTATCCTAGACTCTGAAAAATCCTTTATTGTCGACATGAGAGGTGAGTGTTATGACTGATGTCCAGCATATACCCAACGAACAGCGGTTTGTGATCATGCATGAAGGTGGTGAGGCGGTAATGACCTATCGTCTATTCAATAATGATGGAAAGGCTGCTATCAACTTTAATAGCACCTATGTGCCACCTGCATCCCGCGGTAAAGGGCTTGCAGAAAAATTGGTGCGCGCGGGTTTAGCTTGGGCGCGGGAACAAAATTATGAGCTGCATGCGAGTTGTTGGTATGTCGCTAAATTTATTCGTTAATGTTGGAAGGGAATGCGAGTGAGAAAAAATACAGGTTTCACCTTAATTGAAATGCTGGTGGTAATTGCGATTATTGCGATATTGGCAATGATCGCTATGCCATCACCTGACCCCACCATTGCTCGCCGACAGGTTATGGAGTCTATGGAATTAATTGAGGATTATAAAAAGCTGGTGACTTTCTATCATAAATCTACCCAGGTATTTTTAAAAAATAACGCGGAAGCTGGGATACCGGCGCCTGATAAATTGTTGGGCAACTATGTTGATCGAATCGATTTAAAAGACGGAGTATTCCATATCCACTTCGGTAACAAAGCTCATGGCAATATCAAAAATAAAACCTTGAGCATTCAGCCGATAATGGTCAACGGCTCACCGGAAAGCCCCATATCATGGATTTGTGGTAGGGCAGCAGTACCAGCGGGTATGCAATCTGTTGGTGAAAATCGTACTGATCTTGAATTAAAAGATTTACCGTTAAATTGCCGGATGTAGGACATGAAAAAGTATGTGTTAATTGCAATCGCTCTAGGTATTTTTATAAATTGGGGCAAGTTGCGCGATGAGTTTAGTCCGCCGCCGGATTTCTCTGCGCAACATCCTGAGGGCGTCGTGTTGTATGCGACCGATTGGTGCGGTTACTGCAAAAAAACGCGCGAGTTTTTTAAACAGCACAATATTGCTTATGTTGAATACGACATTGAAAAATCAACAGAAGGCAAGGCGCAGTATGACCAATTGCGTGGCAGCGGTATTCCGCTCGTTGTCATTCGCGGAGAGGTGATGCGTGGTTATGATCCCAATGCATTTAAAGAGGCCTTGGGTATTTAGTATTAAAAAAGGGGAGTTCAGGTGATTAAATTACAGAAAGATGCAACGGGAACTTTTCGTCAGCGTATTAGTGTTGATGCCCATGAATTATTTGCCGACGTGGATACTGGTCTTGGTGGTGAAGATTCGGCGCCTGATCCACACGGCTTATTGGATTCATCGTTGGCGGCGTGCACGGCCATTACCTTATCTATGTTCGCCAAGCGCCGGGGTATTCCGTTGGATGGCATTGATATTGATATAGAGCGTGACAGCAGCAAAGAAAAACAGGGTGAATATAATCTTGCGTTAAATATTCATTTTGTTGGTGGCTTAAATGAAGAACAAAAACAACAATTGCTGGGCATTGTCGAAAAATGCCCGATACATAAATTGTTGTCACATGCGACGATCAATATAACTACCCACCATCAACCATGATTTATACGACCAGATGCATGGCTCCTTAGAGCGCATTTCCAAGCTATTCGCGCATATGGATAAAATGCCACCATCAGGTTGTCTATAAGGTTTAAGTGATTTTGATACATCTCGAATACAGATCGAAAATTCAATGGAGTACGACACTATGACCTTATTAATTTCTCCGCGTGTCCAGGATATAGGCTTCACTGTGAAGCGATTATTGCCTTCACGTTTGCAGCAGCGGGTGGGTCCTTTTATTTTCGTCGATCACATGGGACCTGCCCATTTTGAAGCAGGTACTACTGCGGGCGATGTACGCCAGCATCCGCATATTGGTCTGGCGACTGTAACCTATTTGTTTTCGGGTGCGATGATGCATAAGGACAGCTTGGGATTTACCCAGCGCATAGAGCCCGGTGCAATTAATTTAATGACAGCTGGAAAAGGCATAGTGCATTCTGAACGTTTACCTGCAGATGTGCGCGAGCATAACGAAACAGTGGAGGGAATTCAAACCTGGCTGGCGTTGCCTACAGAAGTTGAAGATTGCGAACCTTCATTTGCCCATTATTCTGCGGATCAAATTCCATCGGTACATTTACCAACCTTGAGCGCACATGTGCTGATCGGAAAAGCGTTTGGTGTTGAGTCGCCGGTTAAAACGGCCAGTGTGACGACTTATATCGATTTGTCGCTTGGCGCCGATGCGCAGTACACCCCTGATTTTCCACAACAAGAGTTAGCAATTTATGTTGCTTTTGGGACTGTCACTGTTAACGGCGAGCCAGTGCCCGAATTTCATTTGGCTGTCCTGAGCGCGAATGATGTTATCGCTACGGTTAGCGGTGCCCGCATTATGTTGTTAGGTGGTGAACCCTTGGCGGGTGATCGTTTTATTTTATGGAATTTTGTCGCGTCATCACGTGAAAAAGTACGTGCGGCGGGTGAGCGTTGGACAAACGGCGGATTTGCAATGGTGCCGGGCGAAATTGACTGGATTCCGTTGCCAACTATTAGTTAATGACACTACCCCAAATAAAAACGCCCGACTATTTCGGGCGTTTTTTTTGGGGATGAATGTTCGATGTTATGAGATAGCTTTATCGACAATCGTTTGTGCTTCTGCAATTAACTGTTGCAAATGCTCTTTTCCTTTGAAACTTTCCGCGTAAATTTTATAAATTTCTTCCGTGCCAGAAGGTCTTGCAGCAAACCATCCATTTTTACTCATCACTTTAATGCCGCCAAAACCTGCATCGTTGCCGGGTGCTTTTGTCAAAATGGTTTCAATTTTATCGCCCGCCAATTCGGTCGACGTAATTTGTGCTGGAGACAATTTTGCAAACGCTTTTTTCTGGGTGCTATTGGCTGGAGCTTCTACGCGCGCTTCTGCAGCCTGACCAAATTCATCGGCAAGTAATTTATAACATTCGCCTGGGTCGCGCCCCGTTTTTGCTTTAATTTCCGCGGCTAATAGCGATGGGATGATGCCATCTTTGTCAGTAGTCCAGACGCTGCCATCAATACGCAAGAAGGACGCGCCGGCACTTTCTTCGCCACCAAAACCGAGTGAACCATCAAATAAACCTGGCGCAAACCATTTAAAACCTACGGGCACTTCATATAAGCGGCGACCAATTTTTTGCGCAACCTTATCGATCATTGCGCTACTGACAACTGTTTTACCAATGGCGGTATCGGCTTTCCATTGCGGGCGATTTTGGAATAAGTACTCAATTGCTACAGCAAGATAGTGGTTGGGCGGCAATAAACCACAACTCGGGGCAACTATTCCGTGACGGTCATGGTCTGCATCGCAGGCAAAGGCAACGTCAAACAAATTCCGGCGCTCAACCATGCCTTGCATGGTATAGGCGGAGGATGGGTCCATCCGAATTTTTCCATCCCAATCGGCCGTCATAAATGAAAACGTTTTATCAACAGCGGTATTAAGTACCTTCAGATTCAACTGATAAAAATCTGCAATTGCGCTCCAGTAACTTACTCCAGCACCACCGAGCGGATCAGCACCCATATGGATGTTCGCGCCGCGGATGGCTTCCATGTCGATGACATTAATCAAGTCTCTTACATAATGGTCTATATAATCATGTTGATGCGTGCTGGCTAATTTAATCGCCTGGTGATAGTCCATGCGTTTAACATCGCGTAAATTATTTTCCAGCAATTCATTTGCGCGGGCTTGCATCCAGTTGGTGATATCGCTGTCAGCCGGGCCGCCATTGGGTGGGTTATATTTAAAACCACCATTGTCAGGTGGATTGTGCGATGGTGTGATCACAATGCCATCAGCCAAACCTGCTGTGCGGCCTCGATTGTAGGTGAGGATCGCATGGGAAATGGCGGGAGTAGGTGTGTATTCGCCGCCTTTAGCGAGCATAATTTCTATGCCGTTCGCAGCCAGCACTTCTACGGCGCTGATTTGAGCTGGCTCGGAAAGTGCGTGTGTATCAATGCCTAAATACAGCGGGCCAGTGATGCCAGCCTGTTTACGGTAATCGCAAATAGCCTGGCTAATCGCCAATACGTGGTTTTCATTGAAACTGGTGTTAAATGAAGAGCCACGATGACCTGATGTCCCAAAGCTTACCCTCTGTTCGGGAATGCTAACATCAGGTTTGTTGGTGTAATACGCATCGATTAGTTTGGGAAGATCTACCAGCAAGTTCGCGGGTAAAAGTTGGCCAGCCAAGGGGCTCGTAGACATAAAAACTCCTGTTTTACTACTTGAAATAGGTGGTTGCCATTATGGTCTTAAAACATCAGCCTGCACCATGATGAAGGTCAAACTGTGCGGCCGGGATGGTGGTTGATGAGGCTGCTTATAGTAGCCTGCTTTGAATTCATTTAACTATTTTTAATATTTACTGCTTCTGGCAAATGCAGATTCAATAAATTACCAACTGTGTCCTTAACCGCCAAAGTTGAATTGCGAGGGAATTATTATGCGTTGGAAACAAGGTCGTCGTAGTGACAATGTGGAAGATATGCGCAGCGCCAGCCCACCCTCGATGGCGATGGGTGGCGTCTCTGCAATAGCCCGGATTTTACCTTTTCTGCTGAGGACTAAATCCGGTCGAACCATCCTGATCATCGGCGTGTTGGTCTATTTTGGGGCCAAGTTTATGGGCGTCGATTTACTGCAACTAGGCGCACCGCCAGGTTCAGTGGGGACAAATTCCCAAGAGTTGTCCGCTAGGGATCAAGAGTTGGCCGATTTTGTATCAGTAGTATTGGCTGATACCGAATCCACTTGGCAGTTGGAATTTCAAAAACTGGGGATGACGTATCAAGAGCCCAAGCTGGTGTTGTTTCGCAATGCCGTGAACTCTGCCTGCGGCTACGCGCAATCGGCGATGGGGCCGTTTTATTGTCCGGGTGATAAAAAGCTTTACATCGATCTGGCATTTTATGAAGACATGAAAAATAAATTGGGTGCTCCCGGCGATTTTGCCCAAGCTTACGTGATCGCCCATGAAGTAGGGCACCATGTTCAAAATTTATTGGGCACTTCTACCCAAGTGGCACAGGCGCAACAGCAATCATCCAAAGAGCAGGCCAATCAACTGTCTGTAAAATTGGAGCTGCAAGCCGATTGTTACGCCGGGATTTGGGGATACTACGCCGATAGTGAGCGACAAATGTTAGAAGAGGGTGATATTGAAGAAGCCTTGAATGCAGCATCTGCAATTGGCGACGATAAGTTGCAACAACAAGCGGGTGGCGTTGTGCGTCCGGAAAGTTTTACCCATGGCACCTCGAAACAACGAGTGGCCTGGTTCAAACGTGGCTTTGAGCAGGGAAAAGTAGAGGCTTGCAATACGTTCAAGTAAGGGCAATTTCCCCGCACAAACAAAAAGGCCAGCATTTGTTGCTGGCCTTTTTGTTTGCCTTTTTGTTTGCGTAGAATCAATTAATTCCGGGCGGTTAGATAAATTGTCAGTTCCTGGCCTGGATGAATGTAACTTTCGTTTTTTACTTTATTCCAGCTCAGGATATCTTTTTTGGATACATCAAACTTGCTAGCAATTTTATGTAATGTGTCGCCATTTTTAATTTGGTAGGTAATTTTGTTGTCATCTTTTTGTGTGGTTGTCTTATTAACCACCAATAATTTTTGCCCTGGCTTTAATTTTGCGTTAGAGGGCAGGTCATTCCACTTCAACAAATTATTAACGCTAGTGCCATGCTTTTTAGCGATAGTCCAAAAGCTGTCACCAGATTGAATGGTGTAATAGGTACCGGTATTTTTTTGGTTGCGCTGCGCGATTTCCTGTTCGGCTTGAAGTGCGTAAGGAGAACTCATCGGCGCTTGGCCGGGAATACTTAAACTTTGGCCGATTCTCAGTTGTGACGATTTCAAATTATTAGCTGATTGAATCGCGGCGACGCTGGTGCCAAAACGTTTGGCAATAGCACCCAGGGTATCACCTGACTTTACCTTGTAATCACCAGCTACCTGCATAGGTGCTGCTTTGGGTAGTTTGTCGAGGTTCAGTGTAAATTGGGCTGCGTCGGCAACGGGGATGAGTAAATAGTGAGGACCGGTGGGGTCAGTCGTCCATCTGTGGTAACCGGCATTAAGGTTGCGCAATTCTTTTGGATCAATCGCACTCATGCGCGCTGCCTGGGCGAGGTCTATCGGCGAACTGACATTGACCATGGTGAAGTAGGGGCTGTTCGGGATTGGCGTCAGTTCCAGGTCGTATTTCTTGGGGTCGGCAATTACTTTGGATAAGGCGACCAGTTGCGGAACATAGGATTGGGTTTGTTGTGAGAGTGGAAGCGACCAGAAATCGGTGCCGCGGCCTTGCTTGCGATTCTTTTCAATAGCGCGGCTGACAGTCCCTTCACCAGCGTTGTAAGCCGCTATGGAGAGTAGCCAGTCGCCGTTAAACATGGTGTTCAAACGTTTCAAATAGCGCACTGCCGCATCAGTTGATGCAACCAGATCGCGGCGACCGTCATACCAACCATTTTGTTTCAGGCCAAAGTTGCGTCCGGTTTGCGGCATAAACTGCCAAAAACCTACGGCCTTACTGGGGGAGGACGCGAAAGGGTTATAGGCACTTTCTACAATCGGGAGTAGTGCGAGCTCCATGGGCATATCATTTTCACGTAGTTTGCCCGCCACGTAATAAATATAGGGTTTGCTCTGTTCAGTTATGCGGTCAAGGTAACGCTGATTGTTCGCAAGCCAGCGCAGGTTTTTCTCGACTTTAGCGTCCTTAATGGAGGGGAATCCATAACCATCGGCTATCTCTTTCCAAAGATTGCTCTCACTGGTCTGTTTATGATGCTTAGCATTCAATTCAGAATCTTGAGGTGTGGTTACAGGTTCTGCGGCAATGTCTGCAACGGGAGCGTCTTCTTTTTTGAGGGTGCTACAGCCGGTTATTGCAATTATCCAGGCAAAACAGACACTGCGTAGCAACAGCGGGGAGCGGTTTTGATTGTTCATAGGGTCACTTTGTCAGGGTTGTTTTTCCAGCCATCTGGCTTGGAAAATCCGGTTGATTTCGGCCTTCATTATTCTTGCGTGTTAGGATTTTCATCCTATTATCTCGCCAAATAACGGCTATTTAGTGATTACCTCCGCCCCCCCTGGGGCTGCGGATCTCGGATTCTAGGTGCAGGCGTCGTTTCGGTCAACGCTTAATTCGGAATAAGGCGAACCGTTCACAACTCGGGTGAGAGCTGGTCGGGGCAGTTAAATCGCGACTTATCCGATCTAGTTTGGCCAGTTGTCTTTGATTAAGCGCAAAGCACCAAAGACATTTGCCGGAGTCTCAAGTGTCTGTTGGAGCTTGTGTTCAATGAAGATTTTGATGCCGGGTTGTTGACAGCGCAAAAATGGATTTGTTCGTTTTTCCAACAAAATAGTTGAGGGAAGCGTGATATTTCTGTGCGCGCGGAGATGTTTTACCTGCTGATATCTATCCGTAAGTTCCGCATTATCGGGCTCTACGGCGATGGCAAACTCCAGATTGGCCTCTGTGTATTCATGGGCACAATAGATCAGCGTGTTATCAGGCAATGCAGCCAATTTTTGTAGCGAGTCCCACATGATTTCTGCTGTTCCATCATAACGTCGCCCGCAACCTCCGGCGAATATTGCATCACCACAAAATAACAGGGGCCGATGCTCATCGTTGCCTTCATGAAAGTAGGCGATGTGCTCCCAGGTGTGTCCGGGCACGGTGATGATCTTTAAGGTGATGCCTTCCAGCACCAGCGCATCGGCATCCGTCAGCCTGTGGGTTATTGACGGGATTTGGTCGGATTCCGGTCCGTAGACAGGAACCGGCCAGTGCGCCAGAAGCCCGGGAATGCCTTGGGTATGATCTCGATGGCGATGGGTGATCAGGATTGCTGCCAGTGTTAATTGATTGCGTGCTAGATAATCCGCCACCGGCGCTGCATCTCCCGGATCTACTACGTAAACCCCTAGTGAATTCTGGTCGGGGCGAATTATCCAGAAATAATTGCTATCGAGGGCGGGAATGGGAGTAATTGTTAGCACGATGGAGCCTCATTGATGCATGACCACTATTCTACGCCGCCTTATAAATCCTTAACATTAATCTGCTTTTTGACGCTTGTGTTCGATTGCGATGATGCCTATAAAGAGTTTGATATAAAGAGGCGGCAGGTGATGAGACCAAAAAATGCACCGTAAGTTAATAAAAGCACCACATCGGCTAATGATCCGGTTTTCTGCCATCTGGAAAAGGCACTTTGGGGTATTGCCGGTGCGAGAATCTATCGTTGACCTTACCCAGTGGTTCGAATCATCGCTTGGACGTGCTTTGCTGGCGGAGGAGCAGGAGGCGATCTCGGACGGTTTGCAATGTGTCTTTGGCTATCACCTGTTGCAGATTGGGGTTAGTGGCCGTCTGGATCTAACGACCGAAAGTCGAATTTCGCACCGCTTCATTTTGCATCCGCAACTTGAGCATCAAGAGAGCCAGGAAAAGCAGCGTTTGAGTGCTTTGGTCGATTTCAATCATCTCCCTTTGGCTAGCGAATCGATTGACGCGGTGCTTCTGCATCACGGTCTCGATTTCAGCCAAAGTCCCCATCACTTGTTGCGAGAAGCTGCCCGCGTGGTTATTCCCAAAGGTCACCTTATCGTAGTTGGTTTCAACCCCTGGAGCCTGTGGGGAATGTTTGCAAGCCTCGCGCGCCTGTTCAATTCCCGGCCGCGTTGGCGCTTCCAGTATTTGCGGTTAGGCCGATTGATGGACTGGCTAACCCTGCTTGATATGGAACCTATAGCTATTTACAAAGGATTTTTCCGCCCGCCGTTGCCGCAAGAAGGCGCGATTAAACATTTGCATTGGCTTGAGCGCTGGGGTAAAAGGCTGCACTTGCCGTGGGGTGGGTTCTATATGGTGGTTGCCCGCAAAGACCATATTCCATTAACACCGATCAAACCTGGCTGGCAACAATATCGCCCATTACGTGGCTTGGCGGTGACCCGCATTATTGGCCCTGCACCGGGGTTGCGTTTGCGGCTTGGCAAGTCTTCGCCCGCTGACACATACAACAACAGGGTTTGACCCGGATTAACTTAAGGTTTGGACTAATGCGTCAAATCGTACTGGATACAGAAACTACTGGCCTTGAAACGTCACAAGGGCACAGGATTATCGAAATCGGCTGCGTTGAATTGGTTAATCGTCGCCTGACGGGCCGCCACTATCATCAATATATAAAGCCTGAGCGCGAAATCGATGCGGGTGCACAAGCGGTGCACGGGATCAGCAATGCGATGCTGGAAGATAAACCGGTGTTTGCGCGAATTGCCGATGAGTTTTTACAATTTATCGGCGATGCGGAATTGATCATCCACAACGCGGCGTTCGATATTGGCTTTCTCAACCATGAAATGAATATGCTGCGTCCTGGTTTCGGCAGCATTGCTGATCGATGCCATGTCATAGATACCTTGCTGATGGCACGTGCAAAGCACCCGGGCCAGAAGAACAATCTTGATGCACTTTGTAAGCGCTATGGTGTAGATAACTCCCAGCGCGAACTACACGGCGCTTTGCTCGATGCGGAAATTCTGGCAGATGTCTATCTGTTGATGACCGGCGGGCAAACTGCCTTATCCCTCGGTGGCAATCAATCCCAGAGCGATGCCGGGGGCGGGCAGGATGAAATCCGCCGGTTGCCGGTTAATCGTCGGCCACTTCCCGTAATTCTGGCGTCTGAGGATGAATTGGTATTGCATGACCAAAAGCTGGCAGTTATCGCCAAAAGCAGCGGTGATAATTGCGTTTGGTTGCGCGAGTAGTAATGTGCGTAAAAGCTAAACAAATCAATAAGTAGAAAAAATGAACAAGTGAGAGATGTTTGGCAAACTCCCGGCCTTGACCTGCTTATTTACGCGGTGGCGGTGAAATAACGCCAAACATGGTATAGAGTCAATGTGATTTCTCCTATTGCTTGGTCGTAGGCTGAGTGGCCATGCATCAATCGTTAAAAGCTAAAGTCAGGACGTCATTGTGAGTACAACAACAGAAACATTAAATCTCGCTTCCCTCAAAATGGTTCAGGACGAACTGGTTGCCACTATTGAGCAATCGGCTATCCGCCTGGAGCAATTCTCGCAGGATCGTAATAACGGTGAGTTACTACAAAATTGTATCGATGGGATAAAGCAGATCCGCGGCATTCTCAGCTTGATCCAGTTGCGTGGGGTGGATTTATTGGCAGACGAGTTGGTTGTCCACATTACTGATATCACTCTTGGCGACGATGACAAAAGTGAAGATGAGTTGGAGCTGCTGACATCGAGTTTTTTCATCCTGCCTCGCTATCTTGAGTACTGCACACAAACTGCCCGCAGTATGGCGATGTTATTGATTCCCCACATTAATGAGTTGCGTATGCGGCGCAAAGTGGCTCCATTGCCTGAGAGCTATTTTTATCCGCTACCGTCGGTAAAAGCCAATCGCCAATTAGTTGCAGCCCAACAGCTGCCAGAAGATTTAAGTGTGCTGGTTCGTCGTCTGCGTCACATGTACCAAACCGGCTTGTTGAATGTGCTTAAAAATGTTCAGACCAAAGCATCGCTGGGCATGATGACCCGTGCATTGCAGCGTTTGGAGGCAGCCGCTGCAGGTAATGTGCTCAGTAATTTCTGGTGGCTGAGCGGCGCTACAGTAGCCGCCTTGGCTGAAAAAAATATGCGGCTTACCAAAAGCCGCAAAATGTTATTTAGTGCGATTGAGCGTGAGATAAAACGTTTTCAATTTGAAGGTGCTGCTGTTTTGGGGCGCGAGGTTGATCCTGCACTGCAAAAAGAATTGATTTATTTATTGGCGCTTTCCCATTCAGATCAGGACATTTCCAAAGCCGTATTGTCTGCTTACGGTGTATCGCCGCTGGCTTATACAGAGGCCGAACTTGCGCGCGAAATGGAATTTCTCAATGGCCCGAGTGCGAACACAATCAGTTCTATGGTGGCGGTATTAACAGATGAGTTGCATAGCACCAAAAATATTCTTGAACGCGCAGCGCAGGGCGGCGCCGAATTATTGAGTGAATCGCCAGAATTATTAGATACCTTGAAAAAAGTCGCGGATATTTTATCGATTGTAGGTTTGGTCGCGCCGAGCAATAGCCTCAAACAGGAAATCGAAAAAATCGCGGGCTGGCAAACCAACCATAGCCCGGTTTCACCAGACGAGTTGTTAGTTGTTGCAGACACACTTTTATATGTAGAAAGCACAATAGCAGGATTGAATAATGCCAATCTTTCGGATGAAAAGGTTGCGCAAATTAATGCACTTTCTCGCGATGCGGCCATGGCCAATAATCAAATCGCTGAAGCAGAAAAAATTGTCATCGATGAGGCCGAGGCCGGTTTGGCTATGGTCAAGCGCGCACTGACTGCTTTTGCGGAATCCAATTACGACAAAGGCCATATACGCAATATTCCGGGCATTCTGGATTCTGTTCGCGGCGGTATGTTTGTGTTGGGCTTGCCCCGCGCAGCCAATGTATTGGCTGGCTGTATGCGTTTTGTTGATGAGGATCTTTTGGCAGCGGATCAACATCCTGCGGTTCAACACCTGTTGGAAACCTTTGCCGATGCCGTTATCAGCCTTGAATATTATCTTGATGCAATCAAGCTGGATAAAAGCGCTGATACCAATGTGTTACAAATTGCTGAAGAGAGTTTGCAAGCATTGGGCTACAACATTTAATCATGTCGTTTCGTTTTGATCCCGCGTCATTTGAGTTTCATGCTTCAGCCATAGCGCCGGTTGCTTTCCGCAACCGGCGTTTTATTATCGCGGCTGCATCATCTGCCTACCGTTGCGACCAATTGTTGTGCGATAGCGAAGGGCATTTATTCATCGCCGATGAATTGCATCAGGCAAATTTGGGTTTGGACATCGCCAGCGAGCATTATTTAGGTGTGCTCAACCGCGAAGATCTTTGGGTCAGTGTAGTTAACGCGAGTGCACTACCGGCCCAGTATCTGTGGCTCGGCTTGCGTTCGCAGCTGGAAGTTTTATCGACTGACGCATTTCAATTGGCCGGCCGCGCTCTGCAAATCGCACAATGGTTTTATGATCATCGCTATTGTGGTCGCTGCGGCCAGGAAACCCGGCAAGATGATGTTGATAGAGCCAAAGTGTGTTCGCGATGCGAGCTGCGCTTTTATCCGCGCTTGTCCCCTTGCATGATTGTTTTGGTGACTCGCGGTGAGGAATTGCTGCTTGCCCATCATCAACGCGCGTCGCGGGTGATGTATTCCACTCTCGCAGGATTTGTCGAGGCGGGCGAGAGTGTCGAAGACTGTGTGCGGCGCGAAGTCATGGAGGAGGTAGGCATCAGTGTTGGCAAACTGGAATATTTCCGCAGCCAACCATGGCCGTTCCCCAATCAATTAATGCTGGGCTTTTTTGCGGAATACAAAGCGGGTGATATTCGGATCGACCCTACTGAAATTGTGGATGCGAAATGGTTCCGTTACGATCAGTTGCCTCAGACGCCAGCACCGGCTAGTGTAGCGGGGCAACTGATCGCTCATTACGTCGAGCATTTGCGTAAAATCAACCCTTCACCATAAACAATAACAAGCTGTTAACTCAGGTAGGACAGTTATGATTTTTACCTTACTGGCGATTTTTATTGGTCTTATAGCGGCGTATTTGGCTTATAAAGCGGTCCGTATGCTTTGGCAAAACTCCTGGTTTGTTGGTTTTTGTCGCGGCATTTTTGGTCTGTTATTGCTGGCTGCGGGTTTAGTGGTGGCGTTAACTGCTTATGATATTTATAGCTACAAACAGGTCTTGCAAGAACAGGTGGTCGCCACCATTAACTTTGACAAGATCGAAGACCAACATTATTTGGCGGTGCTTTCGGATAAAGAAGGTAAAGAGCAGCGTTTTGATGTGCGTGGCGACCAATGGCAATTGGACGCGCGTATCGTAAAGTGGCAGGGTTATCTTTCAACGTTCGGGCTTAAGCCCGCCTATAGGCTCGAACGATTGAGCGGTCGTTATTACGATATCGAACAGGAAACCACAGCAAAACGCACGGCATACACAGTGCACGACAGTTTATATGGTATTGATGTATGGAAAATTTTCCATTCGAACCCTGAGTGGGTACCAGTGGTGGATGCGGTTTATGGTTCGGCGACCTACCTGCCAATGAAAGATGGCGCCTTATTTGAAATCAGTCTTTCCAACACGGGGTTGCTTGCACGCCCTATAAACGACGCTGCTCGCGAAGCAGTGGCAGAATTTAATTAGTTTTTTGTCGATCCATTTCATTAAAAGATGTACGGAGTTTAACCATTGGAATTTTTAGCAAATTACGGTTTGTTTCTCGCTAAGACGGTAACGTTTGTTGCCGCCATAGGCGTCATCATTGCACTTGTTGTATCCATGGGCGGGCGCAATAAAAAATCGGATAAAGGTCATATTGAAGTGACCAAACTGAATGAGAAATTCGATCACCTGCGCGATTCGTTGCGCGATGCAATGTTGGATGAAGAACAATATAAAGAGTTTGAAAAAGCTGAAAAGAAACGTTTGAAAGAAGAAAAGGTACAAAAGAAAAAAGCAGCGAAAGAGTCGGCCAAATCCAAAGCCGATGAGGGTGCGGATACCCAGGCGGATATTCCCGCCAAAAAACGGGTTTTTGTGCTGGATTTTTATGGCGATATCAAAGCATCAGAGGTTGAATCACTACGTGAAGAAATTAGCACAGTATTAACCCTTGCCAAGCCGACAGACGAAGTGGTTGTCAAAGTAGAAAGTGGTGGTGGCATGGTGCATAGCTACGGTTTGGCCTCCAGTCAATTGGCGCGTATCACCAACAAAAATATTCCGCTGACCGTATGTGTTGATAAGGTCGCTGCCAGTGGTGGTTATATGATGGCGTGCGTGGCTAATAAAATTGTTGCAGCGCCGTTCGCAATTCTCGGTTCTATTGGTGTGGTAGCGCAGCTGCCAAACTTCCATAAAATTTTGAAGAAAAACGATATCGACTACGAAATGTTTACCGCAGGTGAGTACAAACGCACGGTAACCATGTTTGGCGAGAATACTGAAAAAGGTCGCGCCAAGTTCGTCGAAGAGTTGGAAGATACCCATGTGCTATTTAAAGAATTTGTAAGTGAGCATCGCCCGCAAGTAGATGTAGTGAAAGTCGCGACCGGTGAAGTTTGGTTCGGCTTGCGTGCCAAAGAAGTGAATTTGATTGACGAGTTGCAGACCAGCGACGAGTACTTGTTCTCGCAGGCAGAAACTGCTGATATTTACGAAGTGGAATTTACCCACAAAAAAACCTTGCCGGAAAAATTAGGTTTGGCGGCACAAGCTGCCGTGGATAGATTGCTGATGACCTGGTGGGAGCGGCTCAATATTAGTCGCTGGTTTTAATTGGATTGAATAGTGACGGTGCCTGAGGGCACCGTTTTTGTTTGTGCGATTTTTCAGAATTTACGGAGGTCAATTATGATTTTTTCAACGACCAAACTCTTAATGCCAACTCGTGAGCAAGCACTTAAAGGAAGAGGCGATGCGATGCAGGTTGATAACCGGCACGCAGTCAATGGGGCGCCCATCAAACCACCGTTTCCGCTTGGTTTTGAGCAAATTGTATTTGGCTTGGGATGCTTTTGGGGGGCAGAGCGAAAGTTTTGGCAACAAGAAGGTGTCTATACAACTGCAGTTGGTTATTCGGCCGGTTACACTCCGAACCCTACATACGAAGAAGTTTGTTCTGGTTTGACCGGTCACAATGAGGTGGTGCTGGTCGTTTTTGATCCAGCGAAAATCGCGGTGGAAACATTACTAAAAGTATTTTGGGAATCCCACAATCCCACCCAGGGAATGCGTCAGGGGAATGATCGCGGTACGCAATATCGTTCAGGAATCTATTATTTTAATGAGCAACAAGCCGCATTGGCTGAAAAAACAAAAGCTGCCTATCAAGCAGCCTTGAATGAAAAAAACATCGGTGAGATAACAACGGAAATTTTACCGGCGAGTGAGTTCTATTATGCGGAAACTTATCACCAGCAATACCTGCATAAAAACCCTGGGGGCTACTGCGGCTTGGGTGGTACAGGGGTGTGTTTGGCTGGCGATAGTTAATCGCCAGTCATTTTGAATTAAAGTCATTTATTATTTACATGGCTTCATAATAAGGGCCGCTGCCTCCTTGTGGCGGAACCCAGGTAATATTCTGCAGTGGATCCTTGATGTCACAAGCTTTGCAATGAATGCAGTTGGCTGCATTAATTTGCAAACGCGCTGAGTTATCTTTTTCGACAATTTCGTAAACCCCTGCGGGGCAATAGCGTTGCTCGGGTGCGGCATAAATGGTGAGGTTAGTGTCAATCGGCACAGTGCTATCGGCCAAAAGCAAATGCACTGGCTGATCTTCCTCATGTTCAATATTGCTCAGATAAATTGATGCCAAACGGTCAAATGTGATCTTTCCGTCCGGGGCAGGATAGTGAATCGCTTGCGCATTTTTTGCCGGAATTAAAGTTTCGTTATCGGGTTGTTTATGCTGCAGCGTCCAAGGCAATGTGATGCCCAGGGAATGCAGCCACATATCCATACCTCCATATAAGGTTCCGCCGATATTTCCCCATGATGAAAGTGCAGGTTTTATATTGCGCACTGCGTATAAATCTTTCCATACCCATGAGCTACGAATTTTTTCAGGATAGGTTTTTAATAGGGGTTCGTATTGATCTGTTTTTAGCGCAGCTACTATTGATTCCGCAGCAAGCATGCCGGATTTGATCGCATTGTGAGAGCCTTTTATTTTCGGCACGTTAACAAAACCTGCCGAGCAACCAATTAATGCGCCGCCGGGGAAAATCAGTTCGGGTAGGGATTGCACACCGCCTTCATTAATTGTGCGCGCACCGTAAGCGAGTCGTTTTGCATTTTGTAACAAAGGTTTAATGGCGGGGTGGGTTTTAAAACGTTGGAATTCTTCAAATGGATTTAGGAACGGATTGCGATAATTTAGGTGCACCACAAAACCCACGGCGATTTTATTATCTGCCAAGTGATATAAAAAACCGCCACCTCCAGTGTGATTGTCCAGTGGCCAGCCTTGTGTGTGTAGTACAGAGCCTTCATTGTGCTGACTTGGGTCGATGCTCCATATTTCTTTAAAACCCAAACCGTATTTTTGTGGTTCTGAATTTGCGCGCAAATTAAATTTTTGTTCCAGCGATTTAGCGAGTGAGCCGCGTGTGCCCTCAGCAATTAAGGTGTATTTCGCCAATAATTCAATGCCGGGAGAAAACGTGTTTTTGTGGCTACCATCGCGTGCGACACCCATATCGCCAGTGGCGACACCTGTAACCCTACCGTCTTTATCGTAAAGAATTTCGCTGCCATTAAAACCAGGAAATAAATCCACGCCCAATTCTTCAGCTTGCGTTGCCAACCAGCGGCAGATTTGACCGAGGCTCGCAATATAATTGCCGTGATTGTTCATCAGCGGCGGTAATAATAATGATGGAACCTTGTAGTGACTGGATTTCGTCAGCCACAAAAATTGATCGTGTTTCACCTCGGTAGTGATCGGTGCCCCTTTACTTTTCCAGTCGGGAATCAATTCATTTAACGAAATTGGATCAATTACCGCGCCCGATAAAATTTGCGCACCAACTTCAGCTCCTTTTTCCAGAACGCACACGCTTAGCTCGCGCGCTTCCTCCAAAGCTAGTTGTTTCAGCCGAATAGCTGCAGAAAGTCCTGCCGGGCCCGCGCCGACAATCACTACATCGTATTGCATTTGATCGCGTTGGCTCATAACAAACTCAAGTGGTTAAAGTAGTGGTGGGAGTTAAGAGTATTTCGTCGCTGCGTTTTAAATTGGCGGTGAGTGTGCGGCAATAATCCAGGAAGGCGATCATCGCTGGAGTTTGGTAGCGGTTTTTATGCCACACAAACATAAATTGGCGACGCAGGTCGAGCATCGGCATTTTTATTTCAACCAGACTTCCGCGTTTAAATGCATCGCGCAACGCAAGCCGTGAGATACAGCCAATCCCCAGGCCGGACTCTACCGCGCGCTTAATGGCTTCGGTGTGTTCCAATTCCAAGCGAATTTTTAATTCGGGCAAGTGATGGCGCAATGCCTGGTCGAAAGTTTCGCGTGTGCCGGATCCTTGTTCGCGCAGAATCCAGGTGGCTGTTAATAATTCTTCGAGACTGACAGACTCCAATTGCGCGAGCGGATGTGTGGGCGCGCAGAACACGGCCAGCTCATCTTCAATCCAGATTTCTGCTTGTAATTCGGGGTGATGGCAACTGCCTTCTATCAAACCCAAATCCAATTCATAGCCGGCAACTTGCTGCAAAATTGCCTGGGTGTTTTTTACCTGCAGCGCGATGTGGCAGTCCAAATGGTTCTGCATAAATTCGCTGATGATCATAATCGCAAGATAATTGCCTATGGTCAGGGTAGCCCCGACATTCAAATCCCCCAAGGCTGATTTACCTTCCAACAGTTGCTGGATCTCACCTGCCTGGGTGAGCAAGCTGCTTGCGACAGGCAAGAGGGTTTTACCCAGTGCGTTGAGTTTTAGCAGCTTGCCGTTGCGGTCAAATAGCTGGCAATCAAACTGGCGCTCCAATTCTGCCAGGGCGGTACTGGCAGCGGACTGGGAGAGCGCTACTTCTTCAGCCGCACGGGAGACATTGCCGGTACGGGCAATGGCGACGAAGATCTCTAGTTGGCGTAGTGTATATCTCATATCAGTTATGTGAATATGTAAAATATGAATTATCAATTTAACAAATATGCTAGCGCTAAATAGAATGGACATCAACAGCTCATTTCATCCTCATTATTACTTTTATGGAGATCCAAGGTGAAAGTACTCGTCGCGATCAAACATGCCATAGACCCCAACGTGAAGCCGAACATAGACCCGGGGACCGGGCAGGTGGATATCGCCCAGGTTAAAAAGGCGATTAATCCATTTGATGAAATCTCCCTTGAGGAAGCGGTGCGCCTGAAAGAGCAAGGGCAAGTGAGCGAGATTATCGCCGTCGCTATTGGCGGTGCCGACGCCAAAGACAGCTTACGTCACGCCTATGCGCTGGGCGCTGACCGTGCACTCCTGATTGAGACGGAGACAAAACCCCAGCCGCTTGCCGTCGCGAAATTGTTAAAAGTCATCGTGGAGCGCGAACAGCCGCAATTGATTTTTCTTGGTAAACAAGCGGTGGGCGAGGATTACGGCCAAACCGGGCAGATGCTCGCCGCTTTGCTGGGCGTAGGAGTTGGCACTTTTGCATCCGCAATCGAATTGAACGGTGACCAAGTCGTGGTAACGCGCGAAGTGGATAAGGGGACGCAAACCCTCTCGCTGAAATTGCCCGCGATTGTGACGGCAGATTTGCGTCTGAATGAACCACGTTTTATCAAATTGCCCAATCTGATGATGGCCAAAAAGAAAGTGATTGAAACGCTTGCGGCCGGCGATTTGGGTGTCGATCTGGCTCCGCGTTTCAGAGTTGTCGGCAATAGTGAACCACAACAAAAACCCGGTGCAATCCAGTTGGCCAGTGTGCAGGAATTGGTTGCGAAATTACGTCAAGCGGAGGTGTTGCAATGAGCGTATTAGTCTTGGCAGAAACCGATGGAAAACAATTAAAACCTTCAACTTATCAAGCGCTCACCGCCGCGCAAGCTTGGCAATTGCCGGTCGATATATTGGTGTACGGCAGTGAGCTAGACGCAGCAACCACAGCTGCCCGCCAATTAAATGGGGTTCGCCGGGTGTTGGTTGCACAGGCCAAGCACCTGCAGCATCCATTGGTGGAAGATGTGCAAGAGTTGGTGCTAAGCATTGCTAGTCAATATACCCATATCCTCAGCGCGCACAGCGTGTTTGACAAGAGTGTTGTGCCGGGCATAGCGGCGCGTTTGGACATTGCGCCCGTCACCGATGTTATTGAAATTCGAGCCCCGGATACTTATGTGCGCCCGGCTTACGCGGGGAATATTTTATCGACCATTGAGAATCCGCAGCCCCTGCAGATTATCACTGTGCGCGCTACGGCATTTAAACCGGCCGCACTTCGTGAAGGCAATGGTGTTGATGCAGAATTGGTTGTGATTGATGTGCCGCCAACGCGCGGGCTGAGCCAGTGGATCGGGGAGCAACTCACGCATTCTGATCGCCCGGAATTAAATACTGCGCGTGTGGTAATTGCCGGCGGACGCAGTTTGGGGGAACAATTTGATGCATTGTTAAATCCCATCGCTGAACAACTGGACGCTGCCATAGGTGCAACCCGCGCCTGCGTCGATGCTGGATTTGCCGCCAACGATTTGCAAGTCGGACAGACGGGCACGATTATCGCGCCTGAGCTTTATATTGCTGTAGGAATTTCCGGTGCGATGCAACATCTTGCAGGAATTAAAGACAGTAAGATAATCGTCGCTATTAACCACGATCCGGATGCGCCTATTTTTAAACACGCCGATTATGGTTTGGTTGCTGATTTGTTCACGGCATTGCCTGAATTAACGGGCGCGCTGCAACAACACTAAATCACGGACATTAATTTACAGGATATTGTAATGAGTGCATTTAATACGCAGAAAGTGTTATCAGTCACGCACTGGAACGATAGTTTATTCAGTTTTACTACCACGCGTGATGAGTCATTCCGGTTTGAAAACGGCCAGTTTGTGATGATCGGCTTGCAGGTAAATGATAAACCACTGTTGCGAGCCTACAGTATTGCAAGCCCTAATTACGCAGAACATTTGGAGTTTTTTAGCATCAAAGTGCCTAACGGACCGCTGACATCGCGTTTGCAAAATATTCAGGTGGGCGATGATATTTTGGTTGGTAGAAAGCCAACGGGGACATTGCTCTTGTCTGATTTAAAACCCGGAAAGAATTTGTATTTTTTATCGACGGGTACAGGGCTCGCGCCTTTTATCAGTTTGATTCAAGATCCGGAAGCTTACGAAAAATTTGAAAAAATTATCCTTGTGCACGGGGTGCGTAAAGTAAATGACTTGGCATATCGCGATTTCATCACCGAGGAATTGCCGAATAATGAATTTTTAGGTGACGATGTAAAACAAAAATTAATTTATTACCCGACAGTGACACGCGAAGCTTTTGAAAATGAAGGTCGGTTAACCGATTTGTTGGCGAGCGGAAAACTTCTGTCGGATATAGGATTACCACCGCTAAATCCGGAAACAGATCGCGCGATGCTGTGTGGTAGCCCCAGTATGTTGGACGATACTTGCGCGCTTTTGGATAAGGCGGGGTTAGTCGTATCGCCGCGAATTGGTATCGCCGGTGATTATGTTATTGAGCGGGCGTTTGTAGAAAAGTGATAAAAAAAACGCCGGTGTGAAATTCGCACCGGCGTTTTTTTGCAAAGCATTTTTTTGCGAGCATCGTTTGAGCAAGGGTTAGTTTTCAACATTACCTGCATGCAAACCGCATTCTTTCTTTGTAGCCTCTTCCCACCACCAACGGCCTTCGCGCTCGTGTTGCCCCGGCGCTACCGGGCGAGTGCAAGGTTCGCAACCAATCGAAATAAAACCACGCTCATGCAACTCATTGTATGGGACTTCACACATGCGAATGTAATCCCACACATCTTTGGATGACCAGTTCGAAAGCGGATTAAATTTGGTGAGCTTTCCACCGGGGCGGGCAAATAATTTGTCATCCTGAATGACAGGAATTTCCGCGCGGGTGGGGCTTTGGTCTTTACGCTGGCCA
>DATIGS010000167.1:0-5241 GCA_035481425.1 Cellvibrio sp.
AGGTACAAGGACATAGACCTGGCGTTTACCTCATATGAAAAAGGAGTTGCGCGGATGTTTAACCACTTACTCATTGCCCTCGCGCTAGCTTCTGTTTCAATAGTATCCAACGCTGCTGCGGCCCTTATGGATGCGGATCAAGCAGCATTGGGTGTTATTCCGAACGCGGTCTTGCACAAGGAGGTGACTGTGATTCAGGGAGGACAACACGGCAAGGATGTCGCTGCAGTTCTCGCCGCTACAGCGGCGGATGTTTGCCCGGCAGATAAAATTTGCGATAACACCCTCGCGACAAATACGGCGGCGGGTGTAACCAATGCAAACGATTGGCTGGCGGTGCAGGGCGAATCGGATTCATCGCAATCGCTGGTGATCTTGTGGATCATCATCGGGATATTGGTTTTTTTCGGTGTGCGAAAATCTGAATCGACTAAGTAACGCTTGTCGAAACTAAAATCGACCTGAACGTTGTTGGATTTTTTTAAAATAAATTTCTTAAAGCCCCGGTGCGATCTCGACCGGGGCTTTTTTATTTCCTTGAATCCAATTTCAAAGTGATTATTTCACACTAAGCCTGGTGATTTTTTCACTGTGCATGCATGGCGGCGGGCGCACACTAACCTAATCCAGTGGTTCAAGCTGAACCGGACTGGATTAACGTTAACCATCTATTTACCAAGAAGGATCTGATCATGAAAACTCCAAATGTGGTATTCCATCCCCTCACCCGCGCTGTCCTGATTGCTATTGCCTGCTACGCCAGTACGACCCTGGCAGATAACGATCGGAAGACGGAAATCCCTACGGTTGAGTCGGTTGTGCGTATTGACCCGGCGCTTGAGCGCCTTGCTGCACAACAAGCTTCTTTGCCGGTGATTATTGTGTTTGGCGAGCAGCCCCAGCGCAAAATCGCCCGCACTCTGAATGAAAAATACGAACCCAATATCGAAGCGTTGGCGGGGCGTGTGCGCAGCATTTACGACAAGTATTTACCGAAAGAAACAATGGAAGGTAAGGACGTCGAAGTTGAGCGAGGCAAATTGTTGAGCCAGTACGTAACGGATGCAGATAAAAAAGAAATCCGCGCCTTGAATGAGCAGCGCGATAAATTGACAAGTGAATTGCGCCAGCAAATCGGGCGTGAATCTGCAGTGGCAGTGGCCGATGTGCAAAAACTGTATGTGGATCGCATCGCGCACCTGGGCGCAAAAGTGCAGGAGCGCTATGTCACCCTGAATGCGGTGAGTGCAGAAATTCCCACCTCGGCATTGAAAGAAATTGCCAATCTGGATGGTGTTGCCGAGGTGGTTTACAACGCGCCCGGCAAGGAAGAGTTGAACACCCAGGCGCAATCATTAGGTGCAACTAGCTGGTGGTCGTCTGGCTACGACGGCGGCATATGGGATGTGGGCGTGCTTGATAGCGGGGTGATGGAAACCCATCCCGCATTGGCTGGCCACACTATTTATTCAAACTATGCGCCGAATGGTTCGCACGGCACTGGCGTTGCCTGTATGTATGCCAGTAACAATGCAACTCACCGCGGATTGGCGTTTGGGTTGAACTCGATCCTTATTGATAACGCTGGCGATGTCGCCACTTCCATGGCCGGTGCCGATTGGATGTTGCGCTCGGCGGGCGATGATCCGGAAGTGATTAATTATTCCTGGGGCAATGATCCTGCCACTGGCAGTGACTGGCATCCCTTCTCCCGTTTTGTTGATGGCGTGGTGTTTGACTATTACACCAACTGGGCAAAATCAGCCGGTAATGCGGGCTTCGGCACCAATACCATGACCGTTCCCGCGAATAACTACAACGGGTTAACCGTGGCGAATATGTGGGATAAGAACACCGTCACCCGTACCGACGACGTAATTACCGCGTCCAGTAGTCGCGGCCCGACTGTAGGTGGCCGCAAAAAACCCGACCTGACCGCTCCCGGTACCGGAACCATGACCTGTGATCTCAGCGGTGGTTTCTCCGAGATGGGTGGTACAAGTTCAGCAGCGCCCAAGGTGGGTGCGGCAACTTTGCTGTTAACCGATGCCGGTGTTAGCGACCCACGCACTATCAAGGCGATATTGATTAACTCCGCCGATTCCTGGGAAGACAGCGACACCGCCACCACCGCCGACGATGGTGCGAAAATCGGTAAGGAGTGGAACAAAACCTATGGCTGGGGTTATATGGATTTGGCCCACGCGCATTTCCATCGCAACGATTATTTCGCCAGCAGCGTAAAACCTAAAGGCGTAGCGGGGAACTACAAACTTTATAAAGGGCATATGTTCAACGGCGAGAAAGCGACACTGGTGTGGGAGCGCGAAGTGGCTTACAACAACGCAGCGACTCCAACCAGCTACCGCAGCTTGTCTGATTTGGATTTAAAACTCTATGCAGAAACCAGCAATGCGCTTTTGGATTCCGATACAACTGTTAAAGATAATGTGCATCAGGTTGCAGCGAAAGCGAGCCAGGCAGCTGTGGTAAAAGTCTATGCCTATAGCTCTTCGTTTGATGGCGCGAGCAGCGAACCTTTCTCGCTCGCAACAGAAGAAAATTTTGTTGCCGCAAAAGGCCCTGCGTTTACCAATAGCATCACTGCACCGACCAGTGTGATTCGCAATTTTAATTTTACCTACACAGTGGCGGTAAAAAATACCGGTGATTTGGACGCGCATAATGTGAATGTAAAAATCAATTTGCCAACAGGTTTTACACTGGTTTCCGGTGCGGTAACGCAAAACACCGGCACTATTGCTGATGGGGCAACCAAAACCATTAGCTGGACGGTGAAAGCGCCAAACTATGTCACCACTGCGAATATCAGTACGTCCACTACCAGTAATTCTTATGGTGAAAGTTTCAGTACTTCTGCAACCAAATCCATCACTGTGCGCAATTTGGTAATTGTCGCTCCATAAAATAATTGCGTGTTAACTCTGCCCGCTCCCGTCATGGGGGCGGGCATTTTTATTCCGGGAAACGGCAAATCTGAGCGGGGGCGTGAGCGGGCGGGGAGACCCTGCAGCTGTTGGTAAGTTTAAGATTTTTTATTCCTATAAACCGATTTTTATATATGCAATACGAATAATAATGTCGCCTTAATCATTTTTATCGATTTGATAGGGCGTTGTTTTTGTTGGATGTTATTGGTTTTTTTCAGGTTTTATCTGAGGCATGTTTTTAACTCGTACTTATGCTGTCGGGATTCTACTTTGCGCTGAATTAGCGTTTTTTCGTTTCATCAAATTTAATTTGGTTTTATGTTAGGTTCCTAACTTAAGGCGATTTTTTGAATGCATGGAAGGATCGGATTGCAGTTATTAAAACCCCTATTTTTAATGTTTAAAAAATAAAATTTTTAATTCCATTTTTTCATTCTTTTAATCTTTTTTTTTTTAGTTAGTTCTGATTTTTTAAAAAGGTAAATAACTTTTTTCGATTTAAACTAATTTCGATAAACATTTTTTGCGGCTTTTTTTGTTTTCAGTTTTGCTTTTGGTTAGCGAATTGGTTGGCGCAATTTTCATTGTTCATCCTGTTTTTTTCGATGTTCAGTTTCGGGCTTGTGAGGGACTTTTTTGCCACGCCAAACTTCATCTACAGTCATATTGCTTTGCTATAGTTTTTCCAGTTTTTAGTTGATATTCGAATCGATATGGAGATGTGAGCGATGCAGCGTAGAGACGGTGGGCCGCGGACGCGGCGTGTGTTGATGGTGGACCATGGCCTTTCTGAGACGGCTAATACAGCAACGCGCAATGTACGCGCGCTCATCACCGAGCTGGAAGCTCGCTCGGTTGCTGTAGTCGAGGCGTACTCCTACGAGGACGGTTTGGCGACGGTTGAATCGGACGCGGGTATCCACTGCATATTGGTCAACTGGACCCAGGCGATAGACGATTCTGAATGCCGCGAGCAGGCGACCCAACTCTTGCGTGCAGTGCGCAAGCGCAATACCAAAATATCAATTTTCCTGATGGCCAGCCGCGAATTAGCCGGTACTGTCAGTGTCGAAGTCGCGACCCTAGCCGACGAGTTTGTGTGGATTCTCGAGGACACCGCTACCTTCATCGGCGGGCGCGTAGTCGCATCGATTGATCGCTACATCAACGAACTCTTACCTCCCTATGCAGCTGCGCTCGCGCGCTACGACCGCGAGCTGGAATACTCCTGGGCGGCGCCCGGCCACCAGGGCGGCGTTGCATTTTTGAAGTCGCCGATCGGGCGCATTTTTTTTGATTTTTACGGTGAAAACCTGTTCCGCACCGACATGGGGATTGAGCGCGGCGCGCTCGGTTCACTGCTTGGCCACAGCGGTCCGGTGGGCGCAAGCGAACGTAATATCGCGCGTATTTTTGGCGCGGATCGCTCCTACTCGGTACTCAACGGTACATCGGCCTCGAACCGCACCATCATGTCCGCGTGCGTGGGCGATGATGAGCTGGCGCTGTGCGACCGCAACTGCCACAAGTCGATCGAGCAGGGCCTGGTTAATACCGGCGGTATTCCGGTGTTCCTGATGCCGACCCGCAACCGCTACGGCATCATCGGCCCCATCCCGCCGCAACAGCTTGAACCCAAAGCCATCGCCAAAAGTATCAGCGATAACCCGCTCGCCAAGGCCACCGGGCACAAGCGCGCGGTCTACTCGGTGCTCACCAACTGCACCTACGACGGTATGTGTTACAACGCCGAGGAAGCGCAAACCCGCCTCGCCAAAAGCGTTGACCGCATCCATTTCGATGAAGCCTGGTATGGTTATGCGCGTTTTAATCCGCTGTATCGCGACCGCTATGCAATGCGCAATGCGCCGTCTTCGCATCCCAAAGATGGCCCGACAGTGTTTGCTACCCATTCAACGCACAAGCTGCTCGCCGCACTGTCGCAAACCTCGTTTATCCATATCCGCGATGGCAAGGGCGCCATTGACCATGGCCGTTTCAACGAAGCCTATTGCTCCCAAGCGAGCACCTCACCGCTCTATGCGCTGATTGCTTCCAACGATGTAGCCGCGGCGATGATGGATGGTCCGGCCGGCGAAGCGCTGACCCAGGAAACCATCGACGAAGCGGTGGCCTGTCGCTTGGCGGTTGCCCGCGTGCAGCAGGAATTCCTCGCCAAAAAAGACTGGTTCTTTGCGCCCTGGAATGCGCCTGATGTAATCAATCCCAAAACCGGTAAACGCGTTCCTTTCCACAAGGCGCCGATTGAACAGCTCACCACCGATCCAAA
>DATIGS010000168.1:0-2504 GCA_035481425.1 Cellvibrio sp.
TTGGCGATAACAATTTTTTCAAAGTAATCACCGGCGGCAATATAAATTCGATAGGGTTTCGTTGCCGTACTGGGCGCGGCTTCTATTGCCGCTTGTACACTGGGAAATGTCGTCTTCAGCGAAGTATTTTTATCGACAATCGCATCATACTGCTGCGATTTAAGCCCGGTACAACCAGACAAAAACACTAGAACCACCGCTATAACGATAAAACGCAACGACATTATTTTTTCTCCTCTGAATTTACTGCATCGCCATATTTCATTACCCCACTAACAATTGCGCCCGCATAAGCGGGCGCAATTTAACAAGCAGCGAGTATTAATTGGCGAAGTGTTCTTGAATACTGGCCAACACACCTTTGGCATAAAAACGCTCAAGCCATTGGGTTGTTGTTTGAATAAAACGTTGCTCGTTAATCAAGTCTGCACCAAATACTTTCTGGATACTCACAACCGCATTCACCATGCCCGCCGGATTACCCTGATTTGCATCGCAGGCAGCGCGCAATTCTTTTGCCAGTGGATCGGATACTTCAATCGGCGCGCCTTTTTCATCAACACCGGATACATAGCGAATCCAGGCGGCAACCCCCAAACACAAAATATCGATATGACCTTTGCCCGCTAATTGCTCGCGCAGGGTTTCCAGCAAACGCTGTGGCAATTTTTGTGAACCGTCCATCGCGATTTGCCAGGTGCGGTGCTTCAATGCCTTGTTAGAAAACCGATCGCGCAACTGTTGTTTGTAAGCTTCAATATCAAAGCCCGCTGGCGCGACCACGGTCTCACCTGCTTCGCGCGCCATATAGGTTTTTACCAGATTCACAAACGCCGGTTGTTCCATGACCTCGCTAATATATTGGAAGCCGGAAAGATAACCGGTATACGCCATGGTTGAGTGGGCACCGTTTAATAAACGTAATTTGATTTTCTCAAATACGCGCACATCTTCAACCAACAATACGCCTGTTTTTTCCCACTCAGGGCGGCCATCGGCAAACTTATCTTCCACAACCCACTGGGTAAATGGCTCACACACCACCATACCTTCATCGCGCACACCCAAACGGCCTTCTATATCGCGGCGATCATCGTCAGTTGTTGCCGGAACAATACGGTCAATCATGGTGCACGGGAAAGTGGCGTTGGTTTTAATCCATTGCGCAAAAGCGGGAGAGATTTTTTCAGCAAATTGGGTGACTACTTTTTCCAACACCTCACCATTATTGGGCAGGTTGTCGCAACTTAATACCGTAAATGCTTTTTGATTCTGTTCGTAACGTTGTTTTAACGCAGCAATGATAAAACCAATAGCAGACACAGGTTTATCGAGGTTTTGCAGGTCGTGAATAATATCCGGGTGATTAGGATTCAAATTGCCGCTGGCCGGATCGTGGCAATAGCCTTTTTCGGTGATAGTCAGCGATACAATCTTGATATTGGGTGCCGCCATTTGCGCTACGAGTGCGGCCGGATTCTCCGGGCCAACCAGCGTATCCAATACCGCGCCGATGATTTGCAATTTTTCGCCTTCGCCGGAGCGCTCAACCAACGTATAGAGACAATCTTGTGGCACCAATTGATCGCGCACACCGGCCGAACGCAGGCTACAGCCGATAATTCCCCAGTCGCCACCGAACTGATTCAATACCGCTTCGGTATAGAAGGCCTGATGCGCGCGATGAAAGGCACCTATACCCAAATGCACAATTCCTGGTTTGAGTGCTGCGCGATCATACGCAGGAAGAAGAACATCTTTTGGCAGATCACTTAATAGTTTTTGATTTAAACGATTCATTGGAAAAATCCGGCAAGGTTGATTTGGCAACACACAAACAGTCACATTTACAATGACCTGCATTGTAAACTTCTCTGCCCTTTGATGGCAGCTAATTCACAATAAAAAATGTGAAATTTTTGCTCACATCAAATGAATAACTTATCCATATATTCCTATTTTTAACCTAACAAGAGTGATATATTTTGCGTTGACTCAATTGACGTAAAAGTCCCGCTACAACAGCCTGACCACGTCGATAAATTTGCGCCGAAATTTTGTAAAAGCCGCGCAAAAAATTGTAAAAACATCAATTAAATTTCACTCTGGAAGATGCAAATGACACACATAGCAGCGATTGGCGAAGTCATGGTGGAGCTTGCTCCATTTCCTACTGCCGACAGCAACGGCCGCGAAACCATGGCCCTCTCTTTTGCTGGCGATACTTATAATACATCTGTGTACATGGCCCGCCTTGGCCTACGCACCGATTATGTTACGCAATTGGGCGAAGACCCCTATAGCGCGCAAATTATGCAGCGCATGGCCAATGAAAATATTGGCACCGCCATGATCAAGCAATTACCTGGTCGGTCGCCCGGCCTGTATATCATCCGCAATACTCCCGATGGTGAGCGCGAATTTTTTTACTGGCGTAAAGAAGCGCCCGCACGCGAAATGTTTAATTCACAAGAAGCTGCCGATCAACTCTGCCAAAAGCTCGT
>DATIGS010000169.1:0-16770 GCA_035481425.1 Cellvibrio sp.
CCCGTCGCGACTTATGATGTGGTATCACCAAGTGCTGAGCGCCTGGTATTGAATGACGTGCTGGAGTTGCTCGCCCCGCGCGCGGCCGATGCCCACAAAGGCGATTTTGGCCACGTGATGGTGATCGGCGGCGATACAGGAATGGGTGGTGCCGCGCTTATGGCAGCCGAAGCGGCAGCGCGTACCGGTGCGGGCAATGTGAGCATCGCAACCCGCCCTGAACATGTGGCGGCGATCCTCGCGCGTCGGCCGGAAGTGATGGCCTGCGGTGTGGTGTCCGGGCAGGAATTGGAGCCGCTGCTGGCGCGCCCCACGCTGTTGGTGGTCGGCCCTGGTTTGGGTCGCTCCCCTTGGTCTGAACAAATGTTGCAACAGGCGGTGAAGTCCGGCCTGCCGCTGGTGTTGGATGCGGATGCCCTCAATATCCTCGCCGAAGGGCGGGTTATTCCGGCGGCGAACCAGCAGCAACACAGCCCCTGGCTGCTGACGCCCCATCCGGCCGAGGCGGCGCGCTTGTTGGGTATCACCACCGCCGAAGTACAAGCTGATCGGTTTGCCGCTGCGCGCGCGCTGGCCGAACGCTATAACGCGAGTGTGATTTTAAAAGGTGCGGGTAGTCTGGTAGCCGCAACTGACGGGTTGATCGGCGTGGTTGCTGATGGCAATCCGGGTATGGCCAGTGGCGGCATGGGCGATGTGCTATCCGGCATTGTCGGTGGCTTGGTCGCACAAGGCTTAAGTGCAACAGATGCGGCGCGCCTGGGGGCAGTGGTTCACGCCTGCGCAGCAGACCTGGCGGCGGAAGACTTCGGGCAGCGCAGCATGCTTGCGACCGATCTGATCCCGTACCTCGGCCAACTGCTATAAGTTATCGCCAAATTCGACCATCACTACAGACTTGATTATTACAGCAGCGACTATGCCTATCTATCTGGCCAATAATGAAACCGACATGGTTGCCCTGGGCGAACAGCTCGGGCGTGTTTTCGCACAGTATCCCGGTGCGCTCAGTGTGCATTTGCTGGGGGATTTGGGGGCGGGCAAGACCACGCTGACGCGCGGTATCCTGCGTGCGTTTGGCCATACAGGCGCGGTCAAAAGCCCCACTTATACCCTGGTCGAAGCTTACGAATTTCCCGCGCGCATGGTGTACCACTTCGACCTTTATCGCCTCGGCGATCCGGAAGAGCTGGAGTACATGGGCATCCGCGATTACTTTGCCGACAACACCCTGTGCCTGATCGAATGGCCTGCGCGCGGCGCGGGCATTTTACCGGCGCCTGATCTGGTGATCGACATCAGTGTGGCCGGCGAGGGGCGGAGCCTTGATGTACACGCAGATTCTGCGGCGCTGGCAGCGCTATTGGTGAAAAATCCGTTCATACCCTAGGCTTAGTGGATCTACCAATTGCCTGAGATTGGTTTGCCATTAATTGAGTGTTTGAGGATGCACCTGAGTAATACAGTATCGACAGGCCCTTGCCAGCGGGTATTGGTGTGGCTGGTGTTGTCCGGCATCTTCCTGTCGCATTCCCTGTTCGCCTATGAACCGCCCGCACAAGTGATTTTCGGCGGTGATCTCGCCTATCCCCCGCTGGAGTGGGCCGAAGGAAACCAGGTCAAGGGATTCAATATTGAGCTGGCGCGCGAGCTGGCGCGGATTGGTGGCAGCAAGGCGGAGCACCGGCTTACCAATTGGCCGGATACGTTGCGGGCGCTGGAAACCGGGCGCCTGGATGCCGTCCCTATGTTTTATTCGCTGGAGCGATCGCGCCAGTTTATTTTTACCCAAACCTACCTTTATTCCTTTCACGCCATTTATGCGCGCCCCGATGCCGCGCGCGTGGCCGCCGTTGCCGATCTTGTCGATAAAGCCGTCGCGGTGGAAGACGGCTCTTTCGCCTATAAACAACTGGGGCAAATGATCAATCCACCCAAATTGGTACTGACCAACAATACGCTGTTGGCGATAAAAGCTGTGGAGCAGGGCAAGGCAGACTATGCGGTGCTCGGGACACTCGCGGCCGATAACCTGATGCGTGAACAGCGTTCAGCATTGGTGCGGATGGGGCCACCATTCTGGTCGCGCGGTTATGCGTTTGCCGTGAATAAAAACAAACCGGAATTGGCCGAATGGCTGCAGGATTCTCTAGGCACAGCCATTGCCAATGGCCGCTATCAAACGCTCTATGAACAATGGCAAAACCAACTGGAGCCGACGCATAGCCGTGCAGCCTGGCTACCCCTGCTTTCAGCGGGCGTCGCTATCTTATTGCTGTTGCTGGGGTTGGGTATCAGTTGGTACTGGAGTTTGAAGCGCAAGGTGGAGGCGCGCACCCGCGAATTGAGCGAGGCGCTGGCGCAGCGTGAAGTAGCAGAGCAGGAGTTGCTGCGCGCGGTACATTTTGACGCGCAAACCGGGCTCGCCAAACTGCCGTATTTTATTGAGCAGCTCGATGATTATTTCCACTCGCACCAGCAACCGGTGAAACAGGAAAAAGAAATCCTGGTGATAAAACTGGTCGATCTGGATGTGATTGTGCGCACCTTTGGTTTTGCGCGCGCCGAGCTGGTGGTCAGTGCGTTCGCAACCCATCTGCACAAGTTGGACGATACCCAGGCTGCTTATCTGGGGCGCGGTGTGTTCGCGTTGTTTCTCAATAAATGTAACGCCATGGAATTGCTTGAGCATTTGGGCCGGGTGATGGCTGAGTCAGATCCCGGATTAAGCTCGCAATTTATTGGCGGTTCCGCTTATTGGCCGGAGCATGGGCGCTCGGCGGGCAAACTCATGCGGCATGCGGAAACAGCGCTGGCGATGAGCGAATTGCGGCGGCGTCGCTGGCTGGCTTATGAAGCGGCGATGGAACCGAGCCGCGTCGACCTGGATATTATTTCTATTTTTATCGATGGCAATGTGCAGGGGATTTTTCCGGTATTCCAACCGCAGCTGGATTTGCGCACCGGCAAAATTATTTCGGCAGAAGTGTTGGTGCGTTGGCAGCATCCGCGCTTGGGATTGGTGCCGCCCAATGTATTTATTCCGCTGCTGGAAAATTCCGGCTTGATCGAGCAAGTGACAAAGCAAATGATCGATGAAGCGGTGCGTGTGGCGGTGTTATTGCGCAAACGCAATTTGCCCTGCTGCATCAGCATCAATATCGCCGCTTATGATCTGATCGAAACCCATCTGGCAGAGATTATTAACCAAACCCTGGTGCGCTATCAGGGGCTGCCCGGCGACATCAAACTTGAACTTACGGAGACCTCGGTGGCATCCGATCCGCAGCGCGTAAAGCACGTGCTTACGCAACTGAGCGAACTGGGGGTTTATGCATCGGTCGATGATTTTGGTACGGGCTATTCATCGCTCTCTTATTTGAGCCTGTTCCCGATCCGCGAATTAAAAATCGACCGCAGTTTTGTCGGCGATATGCTCGCCAATCCGCGCAACCACAGCATAGTGCGCTCCACCATTTTAATGGCGCGCGAGCTGGGGCTGGTGACAGTTGCTGAAGGTGTTGAAGATGACCAGACGCTGCAAATGTTGAAAAAAGATGGCTGTGATATCGCCCAGGGCTATGTGATCGCAAGGCCATTGCCGGAAATAGAATTTATTGAATTTATGCGCGCCCATGCGGCACAGGTATTTGATATCAGCCAATTTATGAAAGGCTAGCGTCGGCACAAGAACACGTTGATGTCGGCGGAAAAATAATGGGTATCGGCGAAAAAATTATTTGCGTCAGCACTTTTGTGCCGGGCAAAAAGTGATCAAATCGGCAATTCTGCTAGAGCGAAAACAGGGTTTTGCGGTAGAGTGCGAACTTGTTCGCGGCAAGCTGCTCTTATCGACAGCACTTTTTGGTCGCGCCCCATAATTAAAATCAGCCCGTTTTTTGGATGTTATTGAGATCGCCTATGTCTTTTTTTCGTTGGCTGAGCGCTGTTTGCTGCGTGGGCATGGTGTTGCTTGCCCAGGTTGCCCAGTCAGCCACAGTTAATGGTGTGCGCGTCTGGCGCGCCCCCGATCACACCCGCATAGTGTTGGACCTGGATGCCCCGGTACAACACAGCCTCACTCTCGCAGGCAATCCCGACCGCATCATTCTCGATGTTACCAACAGCAAATTAATGGGCGACCTGGCCAAACTCCCGCTGGCGGATACACCGGTAATGGTAATTCGCAGCTATGTGCACAACAAAACCGATTTGCGGTTGGTGTTGGATTTAAAAGCCAAGGTTGCACCCAACAGCTTTTTGTTAAAGGCCAATGCCGGCATGCACGACCGCCTCGTAATCGATTTATACGATGAAGTTGTACCTGCGGCTGCAACTACAACCGTAACTACAGCACCTACCACCAAGCCTGCCGTTACTGCGCAAGACAAACCCGGTGCAAAACCTGCCGCACCTGCGCCCGCTGCATCCCAACCTGTTGCAACGGCTGATCTGCAAGGTAAACGCACCATTGTTATTGCGGTTGATGCCGGGCACGGTGGTGAAGACCCCGGCGCTATGGGGCCAAATCGCCTGCGCGAAAAAGAAGTTACCCTCGCTATCGCCAAAGAATTGGTGGCCGCCATTAATGCCCAACCGGGATTTGTAGGAAAGCTCACCCGCACCGGCGATTATTTTATTCCGCTCAAAAAACGCCGCGATCTCGCGCGCAATATGAAGGCCGATTTGTTTGTCTCGATTCATGCAGACGCATTTACCAAAGCCAGCGCGCGCGGCGCATCGGTATTTGCGCTCTCGCAAAACGGTGCGACTTCGGAAACCGCGCGCTTTTTAGCGCAGCGTGAAAACGAATCGGATCTGATCGGCGGGGTGGGCGATATCAGCCTCGATGGTAAAGATCAGGTGCTGGCAGGAGTGTTGGTTGATTTGTCGATGACCGCCACCCTGAACTCCAGTTTGCAAGTGGGAAGCCACGTGTTGAATTCGATGGGCTCCTTTGCGCATTTGCATAAACGCCATGTGGAGCAGGCCGGATTTATGGTGCTCAAATCGCCCGATGTCCCGTCCATTTTGGTGGAGACAGGATTTATCTCCAACCCGGAAGAATCGCGCAAATTGGCCACAGTGGCTTATCGCAAACAAATGGCGGGCTCGGTGTTTAAAGGTATTCGCCAGTATTTTTACCAGCATCCTCCGGTGGGCACTTATGTCGCTGCGCAAGTGGCGGGCGGCATGGCGAAAGATTTTGAGCGGCAGCATACGGTTGTGGCGGGTGATAGTTTGTCGGGCATTGCCACACGCTATGGCGTGAGCGCGCAGCGTTTGATGCAACACAATAAAATGAGCAATACCACAGTGAAACTTGGGCAAACCTTAAAGATTCCCGGTGGAACTGCCGCACCTGTTGCCACGACTACCAACCGGCCTACAGCGCTGCCAAACTATACGCCGCCTCCCGCGCTGCCGCGCCAGCATAAGGTGGTGGCGGGCGATACGCTGTCGGGTATCGCCTCGCGTTATGGCGTCAGCGTGAGTGCGCTGCAGCGCCACAACAAAATGAAAGACGCAACGGTCAGGCTTGGCCAGACACTTAAAATCCCCACCTCCTGATCGATAGAGCTGCGGTTTACGCTATGCGAAAAATTAAATTACTCAGCCCGCGCCTCGCCAACCAAATTGCCGCCGGTGAAGTGGTAGAGCGTCCCTCATCCGTTATTAAAGAACTACTGGAAAATTCACTCGATGCTGGCGCGACGCGTTTGGAAATCGACGTGGAAGAGGGCGGCATTAAACTCATGCGCGTGCGCGACAACGGCGGTGGTATCGATAAAGATGATTTGCCACTCGCGCTTAGCCGCCATGCCACCAGCAAAATTTATGAGCTGGATGATCTCGAGGCAGTGGCCACACTCGGCTTTCGCGGTGAAGCGTTAGCAAGTATCAGCTCCGTCGCGCGCCTTGCGCTGATCAGTAGCACCAACGAGGAAAGTGCGGGTTGGCAAGTGGTCGCCGAAGGGCGCGACATGGAAACACAATTGTCGCCAGCACCGCATCCACGCGGCACCACCGTTGAAGTGCGCGATTTATTTTTCAACACACCCGCGCGCCGTAAATTTTTGCGCACCGATAAAACCGAATACACCCATCTGGAAGATGTTGTAAAACGTCTCGCTCTATCCCGCTTTGATGTCGCTTTTAATCTGCGTCACAACGGCCGCGCGATTTATTCCTGGCGCGCGGGCGATTCACAATTGGAGCAGGAGCGTCGCGTAGCGCAAGTATGTGGTCCGGCATTTATGGAAAACGCGGTGCATATCGATATTGAGCGCGGCCCGTTACGGTTATGGGGGTGGGTCGCACTGCCAACATTTTCCCGCAGTCAGGCGGACTTGCAGCATTTTTATGTTAATGGCCGCGCAATCCGCGACAAACTTGTCAGCCACGCGGTGCGCCAGGCGTATCAGGATGTGCTCTATCACGGCCGTCATCCAGCATTTGTGCTTTACCTCGAACTCGATCCCTCGACTGTCGACGTAAATGTGCATCCCACCAAACACGAAGTGCGCTTTCGCGATAACCGCAGCGTGCACGATTTTATTTATTCCAGTTTGCATCATGCACTAGCGAAAGTTCGCCCCGAAGACACACTGGCAAAACGCGAATTGGGAGAGGGCGATGATGAAACAGTCGGTGTAAATCCCTTTGCGCTTTCTTCTGCGCGCCCAATCCAGGGCATTGCCGCCGGTGAATTCAAAGGGCAGGAAAGCATCGGTTTTCGCGCGCCTACCGCTAATAATTATTCACCAAGCTATCAAGCAAATTACCAATCCCATTATCAACCGACAGCGATTAATCCCGACGCTGTGCGCGAGCAGATGGCGAGTTATGGCGACTTGCATCGTCCCGCAAATCCGACAGCAACATTCACGCTGCCTGAATCCGGCAGTGAGGATATTCCGCCGCTCGGTTATGCCATCGCACAACTCAAGGGAATTTATATCCTCGCGGAAAATGCGCAGGGTTTGATTGTGGTGGATATGCACGCGGCACACGAGCGCATCACCTACGAGCGCATGAAGGAATCCTTTGCTTGCGGCGGTATCCAAACCCAACCACTGCTAGTGCCGGAAAGTATCGCTGTCAGTGAAAAAGAAGCGGACTGCGCGGAAAATTTCTACGACATTTTTAAATCGCTCGGCTTTGAATTACAGCGCGCGGGGCCAGAGACTTTATTAATTCGCCAACTGCCGGTGATTTTAAATCGCGCGAAGGTTGAGCAACTGGTTCGCGATGTATTGTCGGATTTGATTGAACATGGCAGCAGCGAGCGCATCCAGCATCACATCAACGAAATCCTTGGCACTATGGCCTGCCACGGTTCCGTGCGCGCCAATCGCAAATTGACCATTCCGGAAATGAATGCACTGCTGCGTGATATGGAAGCGACCGAGCGCAGTGGCCAATGTAACCACGGCCGCCCCACATGGTTGCTGCAATCGCTCGATGACCTCGACAAATTATTTATGCGCGGGCAGTAAAAGCGAAAAATTTTTATTGCGGATTTGCTTGCCCGACCAGCGGCGTATGAAACGCCTGCCAGGCGATGTTGGTAGGAAACTGCAACAATAAATAACCCGAGCCGCTGCCCAGGCCAGTCCCTTTCACCGAGTGCTTCCAGTAACCGCCAATTTCCCCGCGCTCAAGGTTAATGAAATCAACCGCGAAACTGAATTTCGCGGTCATCGCGCCCACCACCATCCAACTGCAAAAATGTGGTTTCAGTTCCAGCCGGATGTCGTTCGCCGAGCGAATGCTCAAACGGCTTTCCGCTGTGGTGCAGGCGAGCGGCGTCTTGATAAACGTGAGCGGCATATCCGCTGTCATGTTGATTTCGGCAGTTTGCGAGTTCACTTCGGGCGCATGAAAGCTAATACCTTTCGCGCAACCGCTGCCGGGGATAATCCCGCCCATCACAAAGTGACACACTTTTTTGGCCTTGCACTCGCGAGTTTTGTTATCCGCTTTGCAAAAGCCGATTTGTGCACCTTCGTTGGTTTTAAATAATTGCTGGAACTGTGTGAGCAGGGCCTCTGTGGTGTAGGCCTTATCCGCCGGTAAGCATTGTTCACCGGAACAGATATTGATTTGCTCTACCTTGAGTGGATCGGATTTTTGTTTGCTTTGCTTTTTATCGACGCTTTGTTGTTCCGCACTGCTGATGTGGCTGATGAATATCAGGCTTGTGGTGACCAGGGAAATAAAAAAGGCGCGGGTGTTCATATCATCAATTCCTTTCTGCTTGCCTTAAGGTGGTGCCAATTAATGGACCGATGTTGGATGTGGCCAGCTTGCAGGGATTGGATAGATGAATCGTCCGTTATTCTAATTCTGGACGTGCAATTTGCGGGTTTTGCACCTGCTTGCGGTATTCGGAAGGCGTCTGGCCGGTGTGCTTTTTGAAAATCGCATTGAAACTGGATTTGGATGAAAAGCCGCAGGCGAGGGCTATGTCGAGTAAATTCTGGTCGCTGGCTGCGGCAAGTTGTGCGCAGACTTCCTTCACCCGGTAGTGATTTAAATAATCATTGAATGAAACGCCGAGGTGATCGTTAAGTACCTGCGAAATATGGTGGCTTGCGATGCCGGTTTGTTCGGCGAGTTGCGCCAGGCTAATGTTGCTCGCGCGCCAGGATTGTTGGTTGTCGATATATTTTTCCAGCTCGATCCGGATGGACTCGCGCAGCTCATCGGGCAGGCGATTGTCTCCATATTTAAGCGTGGCATTTTTGCTTCCGTCTGCGGAGGGTGTAATTTTTTCGGCGCTAGTTATCTCCGGTTGACGCAAACTGAAGTAACCCATCAAATAAATCACCAGGCTCACCAGCGAGTAAATAATGATGTTGTCGAGCCGGTGCAGCTCGTGCGGGATAAAAATCAGCAACCACACCAGCGCCCATATCACCATGTTCAGTAGCAGCATCGCCCGCAACCAGCCAGGGCCGGTATTGCCGGCGCGCTGATGGCGCAACATAAGCTGGTAGGAAAGCCAGGCGTAGACGCTGGCGACCAGCGGCATGATTAGCGAGAAGATCGATACACCTAACGGCCGCCGATTCTCCATTGCCTGGGTTACCAATTCCAGTTTTTCGTCGCCGGATTGCAATATAAACGGAATGCTTGCCAGCAGGCCGATAAAGAAAAAGGTGAAATGCACAAAGTCCCTGCGCGACAGCGGCGTTGTTTGGGTCAGGCTGCGCACGTATAAAAACAGAAAGCCGCCATAGCTAAGCGGCAGCAGGTTGATCAGGTTGATAAATTGCGGAAAGGTACTGTACAAGGCTTCGATGTAATAGATTTGTTGCAGCAAATCGAGCGACAGCAGCCCAATCCAGAACGCCAATATGTGGTTGGCTTGAGAGTTGCGGCGCTGCAATCCCAATAGCACCGCGAGAAAAAATCCTTGCATGGCGGCGGCAAAAAAGAGCAGGGATATAGTGTGTGAAAGCACGATTGTTCCTTTTAGCCGCCAGGGCAAACGTTCTGCAAACCGGGGGCGGATGTTATCATTTGCCCTTTGCAACTTTAAAGGCGATCCACAATGAGCCAACCCCGGCCAATGGTCATTTTTTTGATGGGGCCAACTGCCTCAGGCAAAACCGATCTCGCCATTGCGTTGCACCAGCACTTGCCAGTGGAATTGATAAGCGTAGATTCCGCACTGGTTTATCGCGGTATGGATATAGGATCTGCCAAGCCATCTGCGCAGGAACAAGCGCTTGCGCCACATCGCCTGATTGATATCCGCGATCCCGCTGAACCCTATTCAGTTGCCGATTTTCTCGCCGATGCCGAACGTGAAATTGCTGAGATTCACGCGCAGGGAAAAATCCCGCTGTTGGTAGGCGGCACTATGCTTTACTTTCGCGCGCTGCTTGATGGCCTTGCAGAAATGCCTGCGGCAGATGCGGAAGTGCGCGCGCAAATCGAACGTGAGGCAGAACAATTTGGCTGGCCACATATTCACGCGCAGCTTGCTGAGGTGGATCCGGAAACCGCCGCTGAAATTCATCCCAATCACTCACAGCGTGTCAGTCGTGCGCTCGAGGTATATCGCGTCAGCGGTAAAACCATGGCGCAATTGCGTGAGGCCCAGCATCAATCATCCGCGCAGCAATCTTTTTGCGAACGCTTCAATGTTTGCCAGCTTGCCATTGCACCGCGTGATCGATCCGTTCTCCATCAACGTATTGCCATACGTTTTGAAAAGATGCTCGCCAGTGGTTTGATTGATGAAGTAACGCAGCTCCATCAGCGCGGCGACTTGCATCCGGATTTGCCTGCAATCCGCGCGGTCGGTTATCGCCAGGTGTGGGATTATCTGGAAGGTCATTTGGATTACAGCGAAATGACCGAGCGCGGAATTATCGCCACCAGACAATTAGCCAAGCGACAATTCACCTGGCTGCGTGGTTGGTCGACAACTTCAAATAGTGAACTACACTGGATATACACTGAGACTGAGCAGGGAATTTCACTCACAAAGGAAGAAATTGTGCGTTGCGCCTTGAATTTTATAGGTGCCGCAGCCATATAATGCCTACGTGAGAAGCCTAGTCAGATTTTCATGCATTCTTCCACCCCCTCCTTATTGGATGTACTAGGTGTTCTGGGTGGGTAATTACTATAAATTTTATTGTCCATAGGAGATAAACATGTCAAAAGGGCATAGCTTACAAGACCCTTACCTGAACGTTCTGCGCAAGGAACGTGTGCCTGTATCCATTTACTTGGTAAATGGCATTAAATTACAAGGCCAGGTTGAGTCATTCGATCAATTTGTCGTGCTGTTGAAAAATACTGTAAGCCAAATGGTTTACAAGCATGCAATCTCCACTGTAGTTCCGTCACGTGCAGTGCGCGTACCGCTGTTGAACGAAGCAGGCGGTATCGAAGGCGAAGAAGACGAGCAAGCCGAGTAATTTATCAAATCATTGATACAACCTCGAGGTCGCTAATTGTTTTTTGATCGCCCTGAATCGGGTGAACTGGCAGTGCTGGTTCACCTGAATTTATCTCACGGCCAAGATGCCGAAGATCCCCGCGAATTTGAAGAACTGGTATTGTCCGCAGGTGGTGATCCTGTTGCCTTCCTTACCAGTGGTTCCCGTGTTACTCCCACCGCCAAATTTCTGATCAGCACTGGCAAATTGCAAGAATTGGCAGATTTAGTCGCTGAACACAAAGCCGAACTGGTGATTTTTAATCACACCCTAACGCCCAGCCAGGAGCGTAATCTGGAGCAGGTGCTCCAATGTCGAGTACTGGATCGCACCGGTTTAATTCTGGATATTTTCGCCCAGCGTGCGCGCACCTTTGAAGGTAAGCTGCAAGTGGAGCTGGCGCAATTGCGTCATACTGCAACCCGCCTGATCCGCGGCTGGACGCACCTTGAGCGGCAAAAAGGTGGTATAGGTTTGCGCGGCCCGGGTGAAACGCAGTTGGAAACCGACCGCCGGTTATTACGTAACCGCATCATCATGATCGAGCAGCGTTTGGAAAAAGTGCGTTCGCAGCGCGAGCAGGGGCGCCGCTCCCGCCAGCGCGCTGCTATTCCCACGGTTTCATTGGTGGGATATACCAACGCTGGTAAATCAACATTGTTTAATCGCCTCACTGGATCTGATGTCTATGCCGTGGATAAGCTTTTCGCCACACTCGATCCCACCATGCGCCGCATTGAGTTATCAGATATAGGTGCTGTCGTCATGGCAGATACCGTGGGTTTTATTAGCCATCTCCCCCACAAATTGGTTGAGGCCTTTCGTGCAACTTTGGAAGAGGCCAGTAACTCAACTTTACTGTTGCATGTGATAGATTCAGCAGCAGACGAACGCATGCGCAATACTGAACAAGTGGAATTGGTATTGGAGGAGATCGGCGCGGCCGATTTGCCGCAATTGCGCGTGTATAACAAGATCGATTTGCTCGCGGACGCTGAGCCTCAAATAGATCGCGACGAGAGCGGAAAACCCATTGCGGTCTGGCTTTCTGCGCAGTCCGGTGTGGGGTGCGAGCTACTGGCTGACGCTATCTCTGAACTATTGGGGAAAGAAGTTGTTAACGGTTGTTTGGTGTTAACGCCCGCCCAGGGACGGTTGCGCGCTATGCTTTACACCCAGCAGGCTGTAATAGAAGAGCGTTATCGCGAAGATGGCGCCAGTCTTTTGCAAATACGTCTGCCGAAAAGTGATTTATTGCGAATTCTCAGTGCCGCGTCTTTGGTGTTTGAGGATTTGATTTGGAATGACCAGATTTTACCCGTGCCTGATAATTCGTCGGGTGAGTTGTAAATTCTCGAGGCATCCCCAAAACAGCTTTACTTTCTACGTGGAGAAAAACTATGGCCTGGAATGAACCGGGAAAAGACAAAGACCCTTGGGGTGGACGTGATGGCGGCAAAAATAATGATGGCCCGCCCGATCTCGATGAGGCGTTTAAAAAGTTGCAAGACAAACTCAACGGCATTTTTGGCGGAGGTTCAGGTGGCGGACGGTCATCTGGCGGCGCTAATTTTGGGCCTTTATTTATCATTGCGGCGATTATCGCGGCAGTTTTTTATGTGGGTGCAGGTGTCTATCAGGTCGATGCCAAAGAGCGTGCCGTGGTTCTTAAGTTTGGTGCTTTCTCCGAAATCAAAACAGAGGGTCTGAACTGGAATGCGCCATTGATTACCGAGGTTTACATCGTTAACGTCACCGGCGAACGTCAATATCCCTCCCGTGGTTTAATGTTGACGGAAGATGAAAGCATCGTTGAGTTGCCGATTACTGTGCAATTTAACGTGTCTGATGTGCGCGCCTATGTGCTCAATGTAAAAGACCCTGAAATCAGCCTGCGCCATGCGACGGATTCTGCGGTGCGCCACGTAATTGGTTCTTCCGAATTGAATCAAGTATTGTCCGAAGGTCGTCAGGCGATTGCAGCGGAAGTGAAGCAGCGTTTGCAGTCATACATGGATTCATACGGTGCCGGTATTCAGGTTATTAATGTGAATATCCAGGAGGCGCGTCCACCAGAGGAAGTGCGCTCTGCCTTCGATGATGTAATTAAGGCAAAAGAAGACGAGGCTCGCTTGAAAAACCAGGCCCAAGCTTATGCTAACGGGATTATTCCTGAAGCGCGTGGTCGCTCCCAGCGTATGATCGAAGAAGCTGAAGCTTATAAAGCCGAAGTTATTGCTCGAGCCGAGGGTGAATCGGATCGTTTTGAAAGTTTGCTTACCGAATACAAGCGTGCGCCGGAAGTGACCCGCGAGCGTCTTTACCTTGAAACCATGGAAACTGTGATGAAAAACTCTTCCAAGGTGATGGTGGATGTTGAAGGTGGCAATAACATGTTGTATCTGCCATTGGATCGTATGGGCGGTGCGCGTCCACCTGTGACAGAGTCGCAAACACCAGCAGATAGTTTTAATAGTCGGGCTACCCAGACGCTTGAGTCACCCAAGCCCCTTGTTCGTCGGGAGGTTCGCTAATGTCTACTAAAGGTTTTGTATCACTTATTGTGTTGATTGTTGGCTTTTTGCTGGCCTTTAACTCGGTCTATGTGGTGACTGAGTACCAGCGCGCAATCATGCTGGAGTTCGGTCGTTTGGTGCAGACAGATATCAAACCTGGCCTGCATTTTAAAAAACCATGGGCCAAGGTAAGTAAATTTGATGGTCGTTTGTTAACAGCGGACATGACTCCCGAAAGCTTCTTTACTGTTGAAAACAAGCGTTTGGTGGTGGACTCCTATATCAAATGGCAAGTTAAAGATGTAGAGACTTATTATAAGGCAACCAACGGCGATGAAGCGACCGCAGAAAACCGGCTTGCGCAACGTGTAGCTGATGGCCTGCGTAACCAGTTCGGCCGTCGCACCCTGCATGATGTGGTTTCAGGCAAGCGCGATGAGTTGATGAGTGAAATCACGGCCAGCATTAATGTCGATGCAGTGAAATTACTGGGTATTGAGGTTAAGGATATTCGCGTTAAGCGTATCGATTTTCCGCCTGAGGCAAGTCAGTCAGTCTTTGCCCGTATGGCTGCAGATCGTGAAAAAGAAGCGCGTGAATATCGCTCGCAAGGTAAAGAGCAAGCTGAGGTGATTGGCGCTGACGCAGATAAACAACGCGCAGTCCTCGAAGCTAATGCATATCGCGATGCTGAACGTATTCGCGGTGAAGGTGATGCCCAGGCAGCTGCGATTTTTGCTGAGGCTTATAGCAAAGATCCTGAGTTCTACAGCTTTGTGCGCAGCCTTAATGCGTATCGACTTAGCTTTGCCGGTAAAGAGGACTTGATGGTGGTTGACCCCAAAAGTGAGTTTTTCCGCTACCTGAAGGATCCAAAGGGTAAAAATTAAGTTTTGAGGTTTAATCTAATCGCCCGTTCTGCGGGCGATTTGCTTTTCAGGTCGATCTTATTGCGATTAGCCTACAAATCCCGCCGCAAACAGTGTTAAAATGCCGCAACCGAGCCAGCCGCTCGGTTTTTTTATGTGTGTTTGTCCGATTTCCGCATTAACCCTGCATCTAATCTAGAGTCGCTTATGACCTACGCTGATCGTTGGCTATTACCAGACGGAGTGGAGGAGATTCTCCCTGCCGAGGCCAAAGCCATAGATAGTTTGCGTCGCCGCTTGCTGGATCTGTACAGCACTTGGGGCTACGACATGGTGATCCCGCCGTTGCTGGAATATACCGATTCGTTGCTGATTGGCCTGGGGCGTGATGTCGATCTGCTCACCTTCAAAGTGACCGACCAATTAAGTGGCCGCACCTTGGGGATTCGCGCCGATATTACCCCGCAAACGGCGCGTATGGATGCCCACAGTTTCAACCGCACGGGCCCCAATCGCCTGTGTTATGCCGGCCATGTGGTACATACCCGGCCGAAGAATCCATTGGCGACCCGCACGCCTATTCAGGCCGGTCTTGAGTTTTACGGCGAGCCGGGCATTGCCGCGGATATAGAAGTGGTTTCTCTCCTCTTGGAGTCCTTGCAAGTGGCGGGTTTGCCGCGTTTGCATATCGATTTGGGCCATGTAGGAATTTATCGCGCTATTGCGGCAGATGCTGGATTGAGCAAAGCCCAGGAAGATACTTTTTTCGAGTTGTTGCAACGTAAAGCAACAACGGAAATCCGCACTTGGGTTGCAGCTAATGTAGATGACCTGAACAAAGCAGAATTGTTTTTAGCACTGCCAGCCTTGGCAGGTAATAAGGTTGTGTTACAAAAGGCCCGCGAATTATTTTCCGGTGTGAAAGCAGCACAAGTTGCGGTTGATCAACTGGATGAGGTTGCGCGTATTATTGAGCAGCGCTATCCGGCTGCAGAACTTTATTTCGATTTAGGTGAGCTGCGCGGTTATCACTATTTAACCGGGTTGGTATTTGCGGCCTTTGCGCCAGGCTATGGAAATCCTATCGCCAGTGGTGGGCGTTATGACCATATCGGTGAAGTGTTCGGGCGGGCACGTCCTGCTACCGGGTTTGCGGTTGATATCACTGCGATTAGTAAGCTCGGGTTGCTCACTAAGGCGAGCGTGCCCGCTATTGCGGTTGTCGAGACCGGTGATGTATCGCAGTGGCAAATGATTCAAACCTTACGTCAGCAGGGGCAACGTATTGTTTCCGTCAGTAATGGTGCCAATCTCGCCGAGTTGGGATGTGATCGCCAATTATTGTTACAAGATGACCGCTATCAGGTTGTAGCGCTCTAATCAGTCAATTTTTTATCTAGCACAGAGAGTTAAACCAGTCATGGGCAAGAACGTCGTGGTATTGGGCACCCAATGGGGTGATGAAGGTAAAGGCAAGATCGTGGATTTGTTGACCGATCAGGTCTCCCTGGTGACGCGTTTTCAAGGCGGCCATAATGCGGGTCACACCTTGGTGATCGACGGCAAAAAAACCGTACTCCACCTGATTCCCTCTGGCATCCTGCGCGAAGGCGTTACTTGCCTGATCGGCAACGGGGTGGTCCTATCGCCTGAAGCTTTGCTTAAAGAAATTAAAGGCTTAGAGGAAAACGGTGTAGAGGTGCGTAAAAACCTGCGTCTCTCACCTGCTTGCCCATTGATTCTTCCGTACCATGTCGCTTTGGATCAAGCGCGCGAGCTTGCACGTGGCGATGCCAAAATCGGTACCACTGGGCGCGGCATTGGCCCAGCCTATGAAGACAAGGTTGCACGTCGCGGCTTACGTTTAGGTGATCTGGTGGATCTGGGTAGCTTTGCCATCAAACTTAAAGAAATCCTGGGTTACCACAATTTCGTACTGACCAATTACTTTAAAGTAGAAGCTGTCGATTTCGATAAAGTGATGGCTGATTGCAAAGTCTGGGCGGAGCAACTTTTACCAATGATGGTCGATGTGACCGAGCAGCTCCACACTGCGCGCGAACAAGGCGAGAGCATTCTGTTTGAAGGCGCACAGGGCTCGTTGTTGGATATCGACCATGGTACATATCCGTTTGTAACATCATCCAATACTACTGCCGGCGGCACAGCTACCGGTTCCGGTTTTGGTCCGCTTTATCTCGATTACGTCCTGGGGATCACCAAAGCCTATACCACTCGCGTGGGATCAGGTCCATTCCCGACTGAATTGGAATGTGAAATTGGCGAATATCTGGGCAAGAAAGGTCACGAGTTCGGTGCTACTACAGGGCGCAAGCGTCGCTGCGGCTGGTTTGACGCGGTCGCTGTACGTCACGCCAATCGAATCAACAGTGTGACCGGCATCTGTCTTACTAAATTAGATGT